>JAOPYP010000360.1 GCA_025964635.1 Actinomycetes bacterium
CAGCGCAAAAGTCATGATCACGAGCGTCTCTGCGGCCGGGTACCCGTTGACGGCCGGACATCTTAGTGATAGATACTCACATTGTGAAAGACGTTCACATTGACCCGTTGCGGGCTGTGCTGGTGACCGGATGCTCCTCGGGGATCGGGGAGGCCACCGCGCTGGCCCTGGTCCGGGCCGGGTTCCCGGTCTGGGCTTCGGCGCGGCAGGCCGGCCGCCTCGGCAGGCTGGCCGACGCGGGCTGCCGGATCCTCGATCTCGACGTGACCGATGAGCAGTCCGCCACCCGCGCGGTCGCGCGCGTCGAGGCCGAGCACGGGGCCGTCGGGGTGCTGATCAACAACGCCGGGCACGGGGGCGGCGGCCCGGTTGAGGAGGTGCCGCTGGACTTCGTGCGGGAGTCCTTCGATACCAACGTGTTCGGCCTGATCCGGCTGGTCCAGCTGGTGCTGCCCAGGATGCGCGCCCAGCGCAGCGGGATGATCGTAAATCTCGGTTCCGCGGCCGGCCTGGTCACTCCCCCGACCGGCTGCCCCTACGCGATGACCAAGTACGCGCTGGAGTCACTGTCGGACGCGCTCCGCCCCGAGGTGGCGCCGTTCGGCATCCGGGTGGTGCTGATCGAGCCCGGCGCGGTACGGACCCAGTTCATGGCCAACAGCGAGCGGCGCGCCCCGGAAGCCGCCGGGGACGGCGCGTACGGGGCGTACAAAGCGAACGTGGCGACGATGGCGGCGCACGCCCACCGGGACGGTGCCCGCGATGTCCTGGCGCCCGAGGACGTGGCCAGGGTGATCGTGAAGGCGGTCACGGCCCGGCGCCCGAAGGCGCGGTACAAGGTGGGCCCGCAGGCCCGGCTCGCCCCGGTGGCACGGCGCATGCTCGGCGACCGGGGCTGGGACGCGCTGATGCGCCGCCTGGTGCCGTTCCCGGCCCCCCGATGACCACGCCGGACCCAGGACCGAACGGCGGGGCGGCCGGGCGGGCGGGCGGCGGGGCGGGCAGCCGGCCGGGCAGCGCGCGGCGCGGCCGGTACCACCACGGCGATCTGCGGGCGGCCCTGATCGACACCACCGTCGAACTGCTCGGCGAGCGCGGCGTGCAGGCCTTCTCCATGGCCGAGGCCAGCCGCCGCCTGGGCGTCGCGGTGGCCGCGCCGTACCGGCACTTCGCCGACCGCGGCGCGCTGCTGGCGGCGGTCGCGGTCCGGGCGGCCCGGCTCCTCGGGGAGCGGATGGAACGCGAGGCCGGCCCGGGACCCGCCCCGCAGCGCCTCGCCGCCGCGGCCCGGGCGTATGTCCGCTTCGCCGCCGACCAGCGGGCGCTGTTCCAGGCCCTGGTCGGAGCCGGGCTCGATAAGAGCCGTTATCCGGAGGTCGAGGAGGCGGCCCGGGCCAGCATCCAGGCCTTCGTGTCCCCCGCGGCCGCCCTGCTGCCCGGGGACGCCCCGGCCGCCGCGCGGCTCGCTTCCGCCGTCGCGGCCACCGCCCACGGTCACGCCGTGCTGCTGCTCGACGGCGCCTTCGGCCACGGTGAGCAGGCGGCCGGGGACGCCGCCGGCCAGGCCGCCGCCGCAGCGCTCGCCCTGGCCGACGGCCGCGCCAGGCTAACCACCCCGGCGCCGTGATCTCACGACCCCCGCATGACCATCGCGGTCCGGCGGCGGATGCCGAGGGCGGTGAGCGCCGCGATGACCGAGAACCCCGCCGACACGGCTACCGCCGGGCGATAACCGTGACTGACCGCGGCCGGGCTGGCGAAACTGCCGTGGGCGTTGAAGACGGCGGTGACGACCGCGATGCCGAACACCGCCCCGAACTGCTGCATCGTGTTCAGCACCCCGGCCGCCTTGGCCAGCGAGGCCGGCGGCACCGCGTTCAGCCCGGCGGCCGCGACACCGGGAATCGCCATCGAGATCCCGGTTCCCGCGATCACAAACGGGACAACGTAGCTGCCATAGCCACTGGAGGTCCCCGCCAGCCAGGCCACCCAGGCCAGGCCCAGGGCCTGCATCGCCAGTCCCGGGACGACCAGGGGACGGGCGCCAACCCGGTCGAACAGGGCCCCGGCGATGGGGACGACGATCAAGGGCGCCGCGGTCCACGGCAGGAACCGCAGTCCCGTGCCCAGCGGCGAGTCACCCCGGGCGAACTGGAAGAACTGGCTGGTCAGGAACGTCGCCGAGAAGATCGTCGCGCCCATGAGGAACTGGGCGCCCACCGCGGCCGAGAAGCTGGCCGCGCGGAACAGCTGGAGCGGGATCATCGGCTCGGGGGCCCGGGCCTCCCAGGCCAGGAACGCCGCGATCAGCGCCGCGCCCAGGATCAGGGCGGCCAGGATCGGGGCGCTCCCCCAGCCTTCCTGGGTGCCCTGGACCAGACCCCAGATGAGCACGCCCACCCCGGCGGCGATGAGGACCAGCCCGGGGACGTCGAGCCGGGACCGTGCTCCGTAGCTCTCCGGCAGCCGCAGCCGGGAACAGATCAGGGCGACCACGCCCACCGGCACGTTCACCCAGAAGATCCAGTGCCAGTCCAGCCCCTGGGTGACCGCCCCGCCGACTAGCGGCCCGGCGGCGACGGCCAGGCCGGCCACGCCGCCCCAGATCCCCACCACGGCGCCCCGCCGCTGCGCGGGGAACGCCGACGTCAGCAGGGTGAGGCCGAGCGGCATGATGATCGCGGCGCCCAGGCCCTGGACGGCGCGGAAGGCGATCAGCACGTCGAGGCCGGGGGCCAGCGCGCAGGCGGCCGACGCCGTGGTGAAGACGCCCAGGCCCAGCACGTAGAGGCGCCGCCGTCCCAGCCGGTCCCCCAGGGCGCTGGCGGTGATGATCCCGGCCCCGTAGGCCATGGCGTACGCGCTCACCGTCCACTGCAGCATCCCCGCGCTGCCGCCCAGGTCACGGTGGATCGACGGCAGCGCGGTGATCACCACCAGCGCGTCCAGCGCCACCATGAAATACGCGACCGACGTCAGCACCACGGTGAGCACCGGGCTCCCCGGCCGCGTGCCCGGGTCCCCGGCGCCGGGCGGCGCCGCGCCCCGGGCCGCATCGGGCACCGCCGTCCGGTCCAGATCCGTCATCCTGCTCTCCGTTCGTGAGAAAGGGCTCATCGAACGGTGCAGACACCGGCGGGTGGCCAGACTGGGCGGCTGGCGTCCGCCGGGGCTGGGGTCGGGGGCTCACCCCCCCAGGTCCGGGGCTACCGGGTGGCCGCAGCCAGGGCGGCGCGGATCACGTCAGCGCTGGCCGGGGTGCCCGCCTCGTTGTCGAACGGGCCGTAAGGCGCGCCGTAGACCGGGCTCCCGGGCTCCTGGCGCCAGCTCTCGGCCAGCGGGCCGGCATCGACAGCCCCGTAGCCGATCGAGTCCAGGAACTCCGTCACCGCAGACTTGGCCGCCGTGTCGTCGCCGGGGATGGGCAGGTAGGTCCGGTCGGCCGCGCCGGCCGGGCGGGCCAGCGACCGCAGGTGCTTGAAGTAGATGTTGTTGAACACCTTGACGACCTCGGCGCCAGGCAGCTGCCGTTGCAGCCACGCGCTGCTGGTGAGCTTTCCGCTGTCGATTTCGGGGATCTGGTTGTCCCGTTGCGGATAGTAATTGCCGGTGTCGAGGACGGTATGGCCGGCGAGCGAACCGGCCGGAAGGTGGGGACAAGCGTGCAGCGGAACGCTGACCACCACCAGGTCCCCCGCGCCCGCCGCCTCCTCGCTGGACGCGGCGCGGGCCAGCGGACCGAGCTCCTCCACGAGATCGTTCAGCGTCTCCGGGCCCCGGGAGTTGCTCAGGACGACCTGATGCCCGGCGGCCACGCTCAGCCGGGCCACGGTGCCGCCGATCATGCCGCTGCCGATGAATCCCACAGTTGTCATAGCAGCGGCAACGGTGCCATCACCGCGGGTCATTCCGCGAGCGGCGTGCCGTGAACGCTGGCCGAGCTCAATGCTAAAATTAGAACAAGATAACGGCTTTATCGCGCTCCTGGACCGCGCATGACAAGTGTGTTTGAGAAAATGCGGTGTGAGCCGGGGCGAACCGGAGCCAGAACGGGTACTGTAATGAGCATGGCCACCGTGCGAGCCGCCGCGCCCAGGCGCCGCCACGCGTCCCGTCCCGGGCGCGGGGTGCTGGTGGCGGCCAGCCTGGCCGACCTGCGCGGGCCGCTGCACGGCCCCGTCGAGCTGCCGATCTGGCTGTTCTGGTACCCGGACCGCACGTTCGACCTGGACCAGCCGGGCATGCTGGCGTGGATGTACCAGATCGTGCTCCGCGAGGCCAGCACCGCCGGGGACCTGGCCTACCTCAACGAGGACATGCTGATCTCGCTCTGGCCGGGCTTGTTCCTGCCCAAGGGCGTGCGCCAGGCGTGGGAGGAGCAGCACCCGGTCCTGCGGGCCGCCGCCGTCCCGGCCGCCTGACGCTGCCCGGCGGGCTCTCCTGATGCCGATCGACGAACTCCAGCGCGAGGTGGCCACGATCGCGCTGCGCACGGCGGCCCGGCACGGGTTCGCGCTGGCCGGCGGCAACGCCCTCATCGCGCACGGGATCGTGGACCGCCCCACCGACGACGTCGACCTGTTCAGCGACCAGGAGACGGCCGTGACCGCCGCCGCCGACGCCGTGGAAGCCGCCCTGCGCGAGGCCGGTTTCGAGGCCGAGCGCCGGGACCAGACCGGGGGCCTGGAGGAGGTCTTCTACGGGATGGGCGAGGGTCTCGCCGAGTGGATCATCACCGCTCCCGGCGGGCAGCAGACGATGCTGCAGATGGCGTACTTCGACCGGACCCGCGGACCGGTGACCATGGACGTCGGCCCGGTCCTCGACCTCGAGGACCTGGCCGGGTCCAAGGTCTGCGCGCTGGCCAGCCGGGTCGAGCCGCGCGACTACATCGACACGGCGGCCGCCCTCCAGCGCTACAACGCCGGTCAGCTGATCAGCTTCGCCAGACGGCTGGATCCCGGCCTGGAGGACCGCGACTTCGCCGACGCGGGCGCCCAGCTCGACCGGATGCCCGACGGCGTCTTCA
>JAOPYP010000047.1 GCA_025964635.1 Actinomycetes bacterium
TCCCGGGAATCCGTCGCACGAGCCATTTTCGACGGAGTGGAGAACGGCGAGGACGAAATCTTCCCCGATCCCATGTCACGGTCCCTGGCCGAGAGCTGGCGCGGCGGTGCGGCCAAGGCGCTCGAGCGCCAGCAGGCGGCGTTCGTCGCAGCCGGGGCCGTCACGCCATAAGCACAGGGGCGGCCGCCGCCGCGCCCATGTGGGAGTGGCATCCCCCATGGCCGGCGGTGGCCGCTGCCGCCGGATGGAATGGAGATCGACGTGAATTCTCCTCAAACCGTGGCCACGGCCACGAATACCGGTGACCTGCCGGGCATCACCACTATCGTGGTGGGCGCCAGCCGGGGCCTGGGGCGCGGGATCGCCCGTGCGTTCGCCGGGGCCGGTGCCCCGGTGGTCGCGGTCGCCCGGACCGGGCCGGCCCTGGCCGAGCTGGCCACCACCAGCGCGAACATCCGGACCGAGCTCGCGGATGCGGCCGACCCGGCCGTCGCGCGGAGGCTGCTGGACCAGTACCAGCCGGCGGTTCTCATCCTGGTCGCCGGGGCTAACCCGGTGATGCGCCCGCTCCAGCACCAGACGTGGGAGACGTTCTCCGTCAACTGGCATGCCGACGTCAAGATCGCGTTCACCTGGCTGCGCGAGGCTCTGCTCCAGCCACTGCGGCCAGGCAGCAGAGTGGTCGTGATCAGCAGCGGAGCTGCCATCAACGGATCACCGGCCAGCGGGGGATACGCCGGGTCGAAGGCCACCCAGCGGTTCATCGCGGGGTACGCCCAGGATGAGTCGCGCCGGGCCGGGCTGGGCATTACCGTCACGGCCGTGATGCCCAGGATGTCTCCGTCCGGGGACGTGGGCAGGCGGGGGATCCGCGCGTACGCGGCCCGGACCGGCCAGACCGAGGAGGCGTACCTGAAGCAGCTCGGGGACGTGTGGACCCCGGAGATGGCCGGGTCCGCCCTCGTGGACCTGGTGCGGGCCGACCCGGCGGTCACTGCCCCCGGCTACCTGCTCACCGCCGCCGGGCTGCAGAAGCTGCCGTGATACCGGCGCGGGATGCCCGCCGCGGTGATGCCGCGGCGGCCACCCCGCGGAGGCGGGGTGCGCATGGTCCCGTCACTGGCTGCCGTACTCGTCGTGGCGGTGCCACCAGAACCCGGTCTCGTTACGGCCGAGGGGTGCGCGGTCGAGCCACTGGTACATGCCCCAGAGGCCAACCAGCCCGCGCCCGTACGCCGAGTAAGTGTGGTACACGACACCATCCTCGAGCGCGAACGCGCTCACGCCGGGCCCTTCCCGCCGGTACGTCTTCCAGTCCGTTCCGACGATGCCCGAGGCGAACGTGTCGAGCCCGGAGCTTTCCTCGCCGGGTTGCGGCCGGAGGTCCGACGTGCGGAAGTTGTATTCGACGGCCCCCGACTCCCACTGCTCCCTGGTGATCGCCGCCTGGAAGTCGTAGTTGAAGTCGCTGCCGGACGATGACGCCCAGGGGAAGCCCCAGCCCATCCGCCGCTGGTACGCCTGCAGTTTCGCGAGCGGAGCCCGTGATACGGCGCCGAGCGTGACGTCGTGATTCGCGAGGTGGACGACGGAGCCGTCGAAGCCGTCCGCGATCGCCGAGCAGGACGGGCACCCGGCCGAATACTCGGGCCCGAACATGAAGTGATAGATGAGCAGCTGCGAGCGGCCCGCGAAGAGATCGGCGAGGGACGCCGGGCCCTCATCGGTCTCGAAGCGGTACTCCTTCTCGATCCGGACCCACGGCAGCTCCTGCCGCCGCCGCGCCAGCTCGTCGCCGCGCCGGGTCAGCGCCTTCTCGGCCTCGAGCAGCTCCAGCCGCGCCGCAAGCCACTCTTCACGTGTTCCGGTCTTGTGCTCGCTCATGGTTGACCTCCTTGGTGTGGTGACCTTTGTGTTGTGACAACCGCCTGGCGTGGCTCACATCGGTGGCGTGAGCCCCGGCACCCACGAGGGCGCGATGACGATCAGGATCCCGAGCCCGACGATGGCCAGCGCCAGCGGCACATCGAGGGCGGCTTTCGCGGGCAGCAGCTTCTGGCCGACGACGAGGACGGCGATCACGGCCATCCAGGTGACGCTCATGACGCTGAGCGCGACCAGCATCAGCATCAGCCCGATGCTCGAGCCGACGCAGTAGAGCCCGAACGCGTACCCCGAGCGGACACTCGCGCGGCAGCGCCGGCGGAAGTGCCGCTTGACCGGCGTGAGCTCGTAGACACCGGCCGCCATCACCACCGCGCCGGCGGCGACATATCCGTGCGGCCGGTACAGCGCATACACGGCGACGCCCACGAGGGCCCACACGGCCAGGTACGACCCGACGAAGAGCGGCACCGCACGGACACCGCCGCTGACGTGGGCGCGTCTCAGGAGGGCCGGCGCCGCGCCGGGCAGCATCATCGCCGCCATCATGCACACCCACAGGGCGGCAAAGAACGCGAACGAGCCGAGCCGGGTCGCCACGCCCATGTCCATCCCGCTCATCCGCCGGATCGCGACGACCCAGGATGCGGCGGCGAGCCCGAGCGTCGCCGTCAGCGCGGCGGCGGTGGGTGCCCACGTCCCGGCCCGGGTCGCCTGCGGCCGGCTGTCCCGCACAACCTTCAGAAGCTCCATCGGCTCCTCCGTCCATCGAGTCCGTGTCAGGTCATTCGGCCGGTACGGCCGGGTGGGGCAGGGCGCCGGGCCCGGGAGCCAGCGCGTCCAGCGAGCGTTGCAGCCGGGCCAGCTTGCCGTCCCAGTCCTGGGCCAGCGCCGCGAGGTGGGACTGGGCCACTGTCATCGGCGCCGCGTTGACGCGGAAGCGGATCCGGCGGCGCTCGCCCGGCTCGGCGAGTGCGAGGCCCGAGGCGGCGAGCAGCTCGAGGTGCTTGGTGATCGCCTGCCGCGAGATCGGCAGCAGGCCGGCCAGGTCGGTCGCCGTCGCCGGGCCGCGGGCAGCGAGGGAACTGAGGATGCTGCGCCGGGTCGGCTC
>JAOPYP010000068.1 GCA_025964635.1 Actinomycetes bacterium
GTCGAGGCCTTCCTCGCCGAGGCCTGCGCCGCGCTCGGCATCGAGTACGGGCCGGAGGCCTACCGGCAGGTCATCGACAAGATCGGGTCGCTGTCCCGGCTCACCGGGGCCACCCTGCGCAACACCCTCAACCCCACGGTGCTCAAGGCGGGATACAAGGTCAACGTCGTCCCGCAGATCGCCACCGCCGACGTGGACGGGCGTTTCCTGCCGGGTCACGAGGACGAGTTCTTCGCCGAGGTGGACAGCCTGCTCGGCCCGGGTGTGCAGCGCGAGTTCATCCATCGTGACATCGCCCTGGAAACGACGTTCGACGGCGATCTGTGCGACGCGATGACCGCGGCCCTCCTGGCTGAGGACCCGGGGGCCAAGGTCGTCCCCTACTGCCTGTCCGGCGGGACCGACGCGAAGTCGTTCAGCCGGCTCGGCATGCGCTGCTTCGGCTTCGCCCCGTTGCGGCTCCCGGCTGACCTGGACTTCTCCGGCATGTTCCACGGGGTGGACGAGCGCGTGCCGGTGACCGCCCTCCAGTTCGGCACGCGGGTCCTGGATGGCTTCCTCGACCGCTGCTGACGCCCCCGTAGCCCCCGGCCTCCGGCCGGCCGCCCCGTTCCTGATGGGGAACCGCTTTTCGCCGAATCGCCATACGCGCACACTCGGTAGTGCTATCGTGACGCATTGTGTGAGGCTGTCCACCCCGGGGGGGAAGCAGGAGACCCGGCAAACCCTGTCTGGGCAGCCCGCGCAGCACCGGTGGCGGCGAGGATAGATCGCCTGTTGTTCCGGAGCCGGAGAACGACCGGGGGCCGCACGCGAAAACCCGCGTACGAGGCGGGTAAGGCGCGACGCGGCCGGGCCCTGCCGGCGCCCGGGCCAGCGGAAGATCGCCGTAACCGGCGTGGCTACCCCGCCCAGGCGGCCACGGCCAGCGGAAGCTGCCCCCCGCAGCGCCCCCTGACCGTGGCCGCCGCCCCGCTGGACGGAGCACGCGTCAGGCAGGCCCAGCGTCACAACCGAGAACTTCAAGGGCCGCAACGGTCTGTCCGCCCCACCGTCCCACCAGCCGCGAGGGTCGCGGGGAGACGGCCAGAGCCGGGGCGAGCACGGACTGCCTGCGGACCGCCCATCGCCCTAGGTGGGGGGGTGCTGATGAGCAACTGGTGGTCAAAAGGTCAGTACGGGGCGTATGATCGGCCGCCGCAGGGTGACCTTCCTGCTGCCGTCCGCATACAGGCGGAGTCTGGCCAGTTCCCACTCGCCGTACTCGGCGTGGTCTGTCAGCAGGCGCCGGGCGGCGTCTCGTGAGGTTCCTCGCGGCAGGTACAGCACGAGGTAGGAGTAGTCGGCCATCACCTCTTATTGTGCGCGGCGTACGCGATGGTTCAATCGGCAGTGGCGAAATATTCGTCGAGCCCGCCGTCCGGGCGTGCAGGGTGGGTAGGGGAACACCCACGCCGTCCCTGGGAGTTGAGAGAAACAGGGCCGGATTGGGCTAGCGGGCTTGAGGAAGCACACTTGACCCAGATGGCTTGCCAAGCTCAGGGTTTGGCAGCAGAGTTCAGCAGGCCGAGGGATGGCAGGCTGAGGGATCCCGAAGCAGTATCGAGCAACAGACAAGACCGGGCCGGGCACAGGCCGGGCTAGAAGGTGAATGCGTGGCAGCAAGGACACCTCCCGCCGCGAAGCGAGCGAGGGGCAAGGACAACGCCGCGAGCAACGGCGAGGGCACTCGCCTGGTTATCGTCGAGTCGCCCGCCAAGGCGCGGACCATCGCGGGCTACCTCGGCAAGGGGTACGTGGTGGAGTCCAGTATTGGGCACATCCGTGACATGCCGGACAAGGCTGCCGAAATCCCCGAGAAGTACCGCAAAGAGCCATGGGCCCGGCTCGGAGTCAACGTCGACGATGATTTCGGCGCGCTGTACGTGGTGCACTCTGACAAGAAGTCGCAGGTCTCGAAGCTCAAGTCCCTGCTCAAGGACGCCGACGAGCTCTACCTCGCCACTGATGAGGACCGCGAGGGCGAGGCCATCGCGTGGCACCTCCTCGAGGAACTCAAGCCCAAGGTGCCGACCCGGCGGATGGTGTTCCACGAGATCACGCCGGAGGCGATCGCGCATGCGGTGGACAACCCGCGCGACCTGAACACCGGTCTCGTCGATGCTTACCAGACCCGGCGGGTGCTGGACCGGCTGTACGGCTACGAAGTCTCCCCGGTGCTGTGGAAGAAGGTCATGCCCCGGCTGTCCGCGGGCCGTGTCCAGTCCGTGGCCACCCGGCTGGTCGTCGCCCGGGAACGGGAGCGGATCGCGTTCCGCGCCGCCCGGTACTGGGACCTGCAGGCTGTCTTCGCCCGGGCCGACGGCACCGGTGACGATGGTGCGGCCTCGTTCCCGGCTGGCCTGGTCGCGGTAGACGGCCGCCGGGTCGCGCAGGGCCGTGACTTTGCCCCGTCCGGTGAGCTCCGCAACCCCGACGTTCTGTACCTCGAAGGCGCCCCCGCCGACGGCAGTGCCGCAAACGGCAGTGCCACGAACGGCCAGGCTGTTCCGGCCGGGGTGGTGCACCGCCTGTCCGCCGCCGAATTCGCAGACCGGCTCCAGGACGCCCGCTTCTCGGTCAAGTCGGTCGAGCGCAAGCCGTACCGCCGGTCGCCCTACGCGCCGTTCCGCACCACTACCCTCCAGCAGGAGGCGTCCCGCAAGCTGGGCTTCTCGGCCAAGTACACGATGTCGGTGGCCCAGCGGCTGTACGAGAACGGCCACATCACGTATATGCGGACCGACTCGACCACGCTGTCGCAGACCGCGATCGACGCCGCCCGGCGCCAGGCCCGTGAGCTGTACGGCGCCGAGTACGTGCCGGACGCCCCCCGCGTCTACACCAGCAAGGTGAAGAACGCGCAGGAAGCGCACGAGGCCATCCGCCCGGCCGGTGACTCGTTCCGCACGCCGGCCCAGTCCCGGCTGTCCGGTGACGAGCTGCGCGTGTACGAGCTGATCTGGAAGCGCACAGTCGCCTCGCAGATGAAGGACGCCACCGGGGAGTCGGTGTCGGTGCGCGTGTCCGGCCGTTCCTCCGCGGGTGAGGAAGCCGAGTTCGGCGCGTCGGGGAAGATCATCGCCTTCCACGGCTTCCTGAAGGCCTATGTGGAGGACGCGGACGACGACGGCGACCGGGACGACCGTGAGCGCCGCCTGCCGCCGCTGTCCGAGGGCAACGCGCTGAACGCGCTGGAGCTGGCCGCGTCCGAGCACGCCACCCGGCCGCCGGCCCGCTACACCGAGGCCACGCTGGTCAAGGACCTGGAAGACCGGGAGATCGGCCGTCCCTCGACGTACGCGAACATCCTCGGCACGATCCTGGACCGCGGGTACGTGTTCAAGAAGGGCACCGCGCTGGTGCCCTCGTTCCTCGCCTTCGCCGTGATCACCCTGCTGGAGCGGCACTTCTCCCAGCTGGTGGACTACGACTTCACCGCGCGGATGGAGGACGCCCTCGATGCGATCGCCCGCGGCGAGGCGGCCCGGGTGCCCTGGCTGCGCCGGTTCTACTTCGGCGCGGAAGGCGAGGAGGGGCTCAAGGAACTGGTCAGCGACCTGGGCGACATCGACGCACGGGACGTCAGTTCGTTCCCGCTGGCCGGCACCGACATCACCGTCCGGGTCGGCCGCTACGGCCCGTACCTGGAGCGCGGCGACGAGCGGGTGAACGTGCCCGAGGGCACGGCGCCCGACGAGCTCACCCCGGAGAAGGCCGCCGAGCTGTTCGCCCAGCCCAGCGGCGACTTCCCGCTCGGCACTGACCCAGGCACCGGGCGGGAGATCGTGGCCAAGGCGGGCCGGTTCGGCCCGTACGTGACTGAGGTGCTGCCCGAGGGGGACACCAGCAAGCCGCGCACCGCGTCGCTGCTGAAGTCCATGGCACTGGACACGGTCACACTGGAGGACGCGCTCCGGCTGCTCACGCTGCCGCGCACGATCGGCGAGCTGGACGGCGAGCCGATCACTGTGCAGAACGGCCGGTACGGGCCGTACGTGAAGAAGGGCACGGACAGCCGCTCGCTGGAGAGCGAGGAGCAGCTGTTCACGCTCACCCTGGCCGAGGCCAAGGAACTGTTCGCGCAGCCGAAGGCCCGCGGCCGGGGCCGCGCGGCCAGCGCGCCGCCCCTGCGGGAGCTGGGCGACGACCCGGCCAGCAAGCGCCCCATGGTCATCAAGGAGGGCCGCTGGGGAGCGTACGTGACCGACGGGGAGACCAACGCCTCCCTGCGCCAGGGCGACGCGGTCGAGTCGATCACCGCGCAGCGGGCGGCGGAACTGCTGGCCGAGCGCCGGATGGCCGCCCCCTCGGCGCCGCGGCGCCGGGCGGCGCCGAAGAAGCCGGCGGCCAAGAAACCCGCCGCGAAGAAGGCGGCCCCGAAGAAGCCCAGCCGGACCTAAACCGGGCCCGGCCCGGCAGCAGGCGGCCGCAGAAGGCCGCACCTGCCGGACATTTCGCGAGCTTGCAGGCCACGCGAGCCCCTCTGGTGTGGATACCCTGACCCAGTGAACTTCCGATCCCCTTCGCGCGAACGGCGCAGCAGCGTCCTGTCCATCAGGCCGTTCCGGCGGCTATGGATTGCGACCTCGCTGTCCAGCCTGGGGGATTGGCTGAGCCTGGTCGCGCTCGCCTCGCTCGCGTCCTCCCTGGCCGGCAACGGTGCCGCCGCGCAGTACAGCGCCGTGGGCGGAGTGTGGCTGTCGTCGCTGCTGCCCGCCCTGGTGCTCGGGCCGCTGGCCGGCGCCGTCGCGGACCGGCTGGACCGCCGGGTCAACATGATCGTCGGCGACGTGGTCCGCGCCGCGCTGTACCTGTCCATCCCCCTCGACCTGACCGTGCACTTCGCGAGCACGCTGACCTGGATCTACGTGGTGCAGTTCCTCGCGTCCTGCGCCTCGCTGTTCTGGACGCCGGCCAAGGACGCCTCGGTGCCGAACCTGGTGCCCCCGGACCGGCTGGAGCAGGCCAACCAGTACAGCCTGTTCACCACGTTCGGCACCGCCCCGATCGCCGGGATCGTGTTCAGCCTGCTGTCCCTGGTCAGCCGGGCGCTCGAGGGCCTGTCGCACTACTTCACCACCAACCCGGTGAACCTGGCGCTGTACTTCAACGCGGCGACGTTCGTGGTGTCCGCGCTGACCATCTACGCGCTGCGTGAGATCCCCAAGCGGCAGTTCAGCACGCACATCTCGGCGCCCTCGGTGGCCAAGACCATCTGGGAGGGCTGGAGGTTCATCGGCCGCACTGCCGTAGTCCGCTGGCTGGTCATCGGGATGGTAGGCGCGTTCGCGGCCGGGGGTGTGGTGGTCGGGCTGGGCCAGCCGTACATCACGCACACCCTGCACGGCGGCAACGCGGGCTGGGGAGTCGTGTTCGCCGCGATCTTCGTGGGGCTGGCCGGCGGCATGTTCCTCGGCCTGCGCATCCTCAGCGGCTTCAGCCGGCGGCGGCTGTTCGGCCTGAGCATCGTCAGCGCGGCGATCCCGCTCGCGCTCATCGCGCTGATCCCGAACCTCGTTGTGACCGTCCTGCTGACCGTCCTGCTCGGCGCCTGCGCCGGCGTGGCCTACGTGACCGGCTACACGATCGTCGGCCTCGAGGTGGACGACAACACGCGCGGCCGCACGTTCGCGTTCCTGTACTCGGCTATCCGGGTCATCCTGTTCGCGGTGATCGCGGTGGCGCCGTTTGTCGCGGCCGGTTTCACCGCGGTGGTCCACGGCGTGTCCGGCACCGGGAACCTGCGCATCGGCCATGTCAATTACGAGGGAATCGGCTACAACTGCGTGATGCTGCTGGCCGCGGCGATCGCAGTGTGGGTCGGCGTGATCTCCTACCGGCAGATGGACGATCGCAAGGGGGTGCCGCTGCGCGAGGACCTGGCGTCCGCGGTCCGGGGTGAGGAGTTCCAGGCGGTGCCCGGCCACGTCAACGGCTACGAGGCGGCCCCCGTCCGGCACGGCGTGTTCATCGCGCTGGAGGGCGGTGAGGGGGCCGGCAAGACCACGCAGGCCCGGTTGCTCGCGATCTGGCTGCGCGACCAGGGCTACGACGTGGTCACCACCCGCGAACCGGGCGCCACCAAGATCGGCATGCGGCTGCGCGCGGTGCTGCTGGACACCGCGCACCGCGGCCTGTCGGCCCGGGCTGAGACCCTGCTCTACGCGGCGGACCGGGCCGAGCACGTGTCCTCCGTGATCCTCCCCGCGCTCGAGCGCGGCGCGGTCGTGGTCACCGACCGGTACGTGGACTCCTCCCTGGCCTACCAGGGCGCGGGGCGGAACCAGCCCACGGCCGAGGTGGCCAAGCTGAACGAGTGGGCCACGGGCGGGCTGGTGCCCGAGCTCACCGTCCTGCTCGACATGCCGCCCGCGAACGGTCTCGGCCGCCGGGCCCGGTCGGCGGACCGGCTCGAGGCCGAGCCGCTGGACTTCCACGAGCGGGTCCGCCGCGGCTTCCTCAGCCTGGCCAGCGCGGAACCCGAGCGGTACCTGGTGCTCGACGCGTCACAGCCGCCGGAGGACGTCAGCCGCGCGATCCAGGAGCGGGTCCGTGACATGCTGCCGGACCCGATCCCGCCGATGGCCGAGGCGAACACCGGCAGCTTCCCGGCTATCCTCGATTGAGCTGGATGAATTGAGCGGGGCGGGCATGGACGGGGACACGGCGGTGACCGCCGGGGCGGTCTTCAGTGACCTGGTCGGCCAGGAACGCGTGGTCGCCCAGCTGGCAGAGGCCGCCGCCGCCGCGGCCCGGCTGCTGCGCGGTGAGCACGTCCTGGGCATGACGCATGCCTGGCTGCTCACCGGGCCGCCGGGGTCGGGCCGGTCGGTGGCGGCGCGCGCGTTCGCGGCCGCGCTGCTCTGCCCGGACCAGGGCTGCGGGCAGTGCCCGAGCTGCCATCAGGTTCGCGCGGGCACCCATCCCGACCTGCTGCTGGTCAAGCCGGCGGGACTGTCCTACGGGGTCAAGCAGACCCGTGACCTGGTGCTGCGCGCCGCGGGTGCGCCGTCGGGGGGCCGCTGGCAGGTGGTGCTGTTCGAGGACGCCGACCGGGCCACCGAGCAGGCCGCCAACGCCCTGCTCAAGGCGATCGAGGAGCCGTCGCCACGGACGGTCTGGCTGCTTTGCGCGCCGTCTGCGGAAGAGCTGGTCACGACGATCCGGTCCCGGTGCCGGCTGGTCACGCTGCGAACGCCGCCGCCGGAGGCGGTGGCGGAGGTGCTCGCCCGCCGGGACGGGGTGGACCCGGCCCGGGCCCTGACCGCCGCCCGGGCGGCCCAGG
>JAOPYP010000070.1 GCA_025964635.1 Actinomycetes bacterium
ACCGGACGAAGAACACGTGGCCCGCGCCGGCCAGCCGCTCGTCGACCACGTCGTCGGTGTAGACCCCGCCGGTGGTCAGGAAGCCGGGGTCCTCCGTCCGCAAGACCCGGGTACCCAGAATGCTCACGCCCGACCAGCTCCTTCCGACGCTCCGCCTCTACAGCGATGATCGTGCCCGGCCGGCCCGGAACGGTCAAACGGTCCTGTTGACGCAGCGGTGTTCACTGTAGGGCCTGCCCGGATGGGAAGCTCCCTGGTAACCAGGGGGCACGCGAGCCGGGTCTACCGGGCCGTGGCCGCGAGACGCAGGCCGGTCATGTGGTCGGAGGGCCGGAACGTCCTGGGTCTGGGGCAGAGTCAGCGGCCGGCGTCCCGGGCCGCCTGCTCGAGCCGGCTCCGGTAGCCCTCCCACCAGGACTGGTCTCCGGCCGGCAGGCTGGAGTTGCCCGGCGCGCGGCCGGCCGACCCGTCGATCAGTTCCCGGACGATGTCGGCGTGCCCGGCATGCCGGTGCGTCTCGGCGATCACGCGGGCCATGATCTGGTTCAGCGTCACCTCGCTGCGGTCCGCGGGCCACCAGGGCACGTGGCCGATGACGTCGAGCGGCAGCAGGTCGATCGTGGTGTCCGCGTGCAGCCACGCCCGGTGGTACAGGGCGGTGACCTGGTCACGGGACTCCCCGGCGGTCGCCCACATGTCCGCGTTAGGTTCCGCGCCCTCCGCCAGCCAGGGCATCGGCTCCCCGGATGGCTGGCCAAACGTCTCACCGAAATAGCCCAGCTCGACGCCGGCCAGGTGCTTGACCAGCCCCAGGAGGTTGGTGCCGGTGGGAGTGAGCGGGCGCCGCACGTCGTATTCCGAGAGCCCTTCGAGCTTCCACAGCACTGCCTCGCGGCCGGCCTGCAGGTAACCGAGGAGGTCTGCTTTAGGGTCCGGTCCGGTCATGCTGGCAGTCTGCCACCCGGCCCCGTCCACCTGTCTAGACCAATTTCGCGGCACGTCACTGACGGGCGGGTCCCGGCGACTCCCGGAGCAGGTCGGCGACCAGGTATCCGGCCTGTGGCGACCCCAGCCCGGTGGCCATGTCATAGCCGCGCGTGGCCGGATAGCACGGCCGCCTCCGCCGGCCGCCGGACCGGCACGTGTGGTGGGAGTGGCGGCCGTACACGGCGAGGTAGTCGTTGTTCCCGGCCACTACATCGGTGAGAGCCCGCGGGTCACGCCGCGCGATGCGGTAGAGGCTTGGGGACAGCAGGCCGAGGCGGTGGGCGGCCGCCCGCTGGTCGGCCAGGGCGGTCAGCGCCGCCCACAGCGGGGTGGCCAGGCTGGTGCCCCCGACGGTCAGCCAGCCTTTGCCCCTGAACGCCCCGGCCGTGCCGTAGATGACGTACACGCGGGTTCCGCGGGTGCCGATCGCGGCCAGCGCCGAGACGTCGGGGACCTGGCGGCAGCCGGTCGCGCGCGGTGCGCCGCAGCGGGTCCCGCTGCGGCGGCCGGGGCGCACGAACCCGGCCTGCCAGGACGGCATCCACCACATCCGGGAGATCCCCCCGCTGCCGGCCAGGTTGCCCGGGTACGTGCGCGGGCGGCCGTGCCGCCCGTTGAACGGGGCCGGGAAGCCCATCCCCGCGGGGGTCTGGTTCCAGGCCGACTGGACCGGGGGGGAGTCGTAACGGGTGATGGTGGTGCCGCCCACCGCCGTGACAAAGGGCTGGCTGGCCGGGTTGCCGACCTGCAGGCTGTAGGCGACGCGGGCAGGCACCTCCTTCACGTCGGGCAGGCAGCCCTCGGAGCCGGAATCCCCGGCGGCCGCCATCACCGACTGGCCCTGGAGGGCCATCTCCTGGAAGAGCTGGGCCTCGACGCGGATGACGGCCGCTCCGGCCAGCGGCTCGCAGCCACCCCAGGAGCTGCTCACGACCTGGGCGCGGTTCTGCTGGGCGATGGCCCCGTAGATATCCACGATGGACTGGTCACCGCCGGACAAGGGCGCCTCGTAGGCGAGGATCCTGGCCCGCGGCGCCATGGCCGCCACGACCTCGATGTCCGCGGTGACCTCCAGCGTGCCGTCTCCCGATGCGGCGACACTGGTTCCCCCGTTCACCCGCACCCGGCGGAGGGCAGGATGCACCCGGTAGCAGCGGTCGTAAGCCCTGATGTCGCGGTTGGCGTAGTCGGCCAGCTCGAACAGGGCCACGGTGACGTGCTGCCCGAAGTCGTGCTGGCGGTACAGCGGGCTGAAGCGGTAGGCGTGAGCCAGCCAGGCCGCGGTGTACACATGCCGGGCAGTGCGGGCCGCGCGGCAGGCCCGGGGCCCGGGCACCCGGCCCGGCGCCAGGTCGCTCCCGGGCAGGTGCACGTTGCTGAGGCCGATGACCCCGGACACCCAGCGGCGCACGGAGGCCGGGACCTCCGGGGCCCGCCGGTTGAGCAGCGCCGTCCGGCCGTCGGCGAGCCGCACCCGGTCGATCGTGGTGCGGAACGCCGCCTCGATCCGGGCCACCGGCCCGTCGGCGGGCAGCAGCAGGCCATCCCCCAGCACCGGCCTGGTAACGAGATGCTGGCTGCGCAGCCAGGCGCGCACCGCGGCAGCGGCCCCCCGCGGCGGCCCGAACCGGGCCTGGATCTGGCGCGGGCGCAGGAAGTGGCGGAACCGGGCCGAGCCGGGGGTGGAGACCTCCCCGGCCAGCCGGCGGAGGCCGCCGGGGTCGGCCGAGCGCAGCGCCACCGTGATGTGGAGCGTGGCCGACCGGGCCTCCGGGCCGGTGACCCTGGCCCCCGGGGGAATCCCCGGCGCCGTGCCGACCGGCGCAACACCGGCCGGCGCCAGGCCGGCCCGCACCATGACGCCGACGGCCGGGGCCACCCGGTCGCCTGCCGAAGCCGGGCCGGCCCCCGCCACGCCCGTCCCGCCGAGCAGCGCCGCCGCCAGGGCCGCCGTGAACACCGCCCACGTCCGCTGCTTCAGCAACCTGTATCCCCCATGACCGCCCTTCAAGATCAAGGGGATGCTAGAAGAGCGCAGTGCGGCGGCCGGCGACCCGACAATCCGTGCGCGTCCCGCTCCAGCGCGGGCATGCTGCCCATAGCGATAGCTGGAGGTGTCACGTCATGACCGGCGATACGATGCGCGATCTGCTCAAGCCCCTCATCGGCAAGTCAGGATCCATGTCCATGCTCGTCAGCAGGATCGGGCAGGTCGCCTTCCCGACGGCCGAGGAGAAGCGGCTGACAGGCGTGGAGGTCCGCCCGGACGGCCTGGTCCGTCTGGAGCGCGAGACGGGGTGGACGGTGATCGATCCCCGTGAGGTCCTGGCCGTGGTGTGGCACGGCGATCGGGGCAATGACACGCCCGGACAATTCCTGTAGCCAGCCGCCGGCTCCCGACACGCACGCTGACCTGCGATTCCCGGGCAGGCCAGACCGGCCGGGCGACACTGGGACGCTGAGCACCGCAGGCGTCCCGAGCCGCACTGGCTCACCGCGCCGGGAATCCGAGGTGGTACGCCCCAGTGATGACCGCCCAGCTCGTGGACTGCGCGCATCTGCACAGCGCTTTCGGTCCGGGATGCCCGTACTGCTGGCAGCCCGCTGACCCCGCCGCCCGGGACACTCAGAACCGGCGCCGGACCCGGACCCCGGCGGCTGATGAGCCTGACCGGCCCCAGCCTCGCTGACACCCCGCCCGCGGCGCGGAACATCCGGCTAGTGCGAATCAGGGCCGGCGATGTGGCGGCTCTTCAGGGCGGCTGCCACAGCCCGGCCGGCCTGGGCTCAGCTGACTCCCGCCGGCTGGCGGGCCACCAGCGGCGGGCCATCCTGCTCCGCGGCCAGGCTGGCCAGCTGCACCCGGGAGGAGACGTCGAGCTTGCAGAACACCCGGCGCAGGTGAAACGCGATCGTGTGCACGCTGAGGAACATGTGGCTCGCTATCTGGCGATTGCTGAGCCCCTCGGCCACCAGGTACACGATGCGCCGCTCGGTGTCCGTCAGGCTGGCCCAGCCAAAAGCGGGCCGGTCAGAGTAGCTCCAGTGCCGCACCCGGACCCCCGTGGCCCGCAGCCGGGCCCGGACCCGGTCCATGCAGTCGGCGACTTCTAGCTGCTGGTAAAGGGCGTAGGCCTCATGCAGCCGGTCCACAGCGGCAGCACGGTCCCCCTGCTGGGCGCAGGCCATCCCGGCGTCTTCGGTGGCCCAGGCCCGGCCGAGCAGGCTCGAGTATGTCGTGGCGGCCCAGTCCAGGACGGCCGGGTCCTGCTCGACCAGCCCGCGGACGTGCGCGCCTGCCGCCGCCATGTCACCGGCGCCGGGGCTGTCAGCGACCAGCTTCTCCGCCGCCTCCGCCAGCTCCGCCGCCCTGGCCCGGTCATCAGCGGCCAGCGCCCCCCGGACCAGCAGGACCGCGGATTCCGGATCCGCGGCATCGCCACCGAACACGGCCAGCCGCAGGTGCTCCTCGAGTTGACGGACGTACGCATGAAGGTCTACTTCTGTGCGGGTCACGACACACCTCATTCCGCTGTGCTGTCTTGACCAGCATCGGCGCCAGACAAGCGCAGCGCGCCGTCCCCTCTGGACCAACCTGCTGTCCTGGGAGGACAACCCACCGGGGGCACGGGCGGCCGGGCTGCTCAGGCTCCGCGCAGGGCCTGCACGGTCCGCCAGGCGCGCGCCGCGACCTGCAGGTTGAACTGCGTGTCAGGAACACCGAGGTCGTGGCCGGACACCTCGCGGATGCGCCGGAGGCGGTACTTCAGCGTGCTGCGGTGCACCGACAGCGCCCGGGCGGTGGCGTCGTAGTTGCCACCGCAGTCCAGGTACTGGCTCAGGGTCATGACCAGCTGCGAGCCATGGGTGGAGTCGTAGTCCATGAGCGTGCCGAGCCACTCACGCACGAAGCGCTCGAGCGACGCCGAGTTGTGCGCGGTGGCCAGCACCTGGTACACGCCGAGATCGTCGAACAAAGTGACGTGCCCGCGCCCGCCGACGGCCCGCTGGATTCTCAGCGCCAGCTGCGCTTCCTGATAGGAGTGCGGGAATTCCTCCATGCTGCCGCGGGAGCCGCCCACACCGATCCGGCAGTCGGCGCTGTGCAGTTCGCCGGCCACGACCGCCCAGAACTTCGCCCACGGCGCTTCTGCCGTGTCGGCCAGAACGACGACGTCGCGGAGCCGGGCCGCGAGCAGCGACCCCACCCGCTTTTCCCGCGCGGCCCGGCGTACGGCACGGAACAGGGCATCGACATCGTCACCGCTCCGGCCCCCCTCGACCAGGACCACGCGGTGCGGACGGCCCAGGTCGTAGCCGAGGGCCTGGGCCCGGCTGAGGGCCTGCGCCCCATCCGTGCCCTCGACCAGCTCGATGACCAGGTTGCTGCGCAGGCGGGTCTCGGCTTCGGCCACGGTCTGCAGGCGGGCCAGTTCCATGGCGAGCACCGTAGTGGCATGCTCGATCGCCACCCGCTCGGTCTCTACCGCCGTCCCGTCCGGATCGTGCAGGACGAGCGCTCCCATCGCGTTGCCGCCGAGCACGGCCACGGAGACGAGACGCTCCCCGTCCCGGACCGGGGCGGCGGTCTTCAAGGCCCGCCGCAGCAGGCTGTCGCGGTGTTCCGGGGGGTCTTTCGGGTAGCGGGCGGGACGGCCGGGGCCCGCCCACGCCCGCAGGTTACCGAAGCGGTCCTCGATGGCCGCCGGGTAACCCGTCAGGTCGTAAACGGCCTGGGCGATCCCGTCCTGGCCCTCTCCCGCCAGCGCCACCTGGGTCAGCCGGTCGTGGATCTCCATGGTGCGCTGCAGCGCGAGGTTGCTGGCCCGCAGCTTTTCCGCCTGTTCCCGCTCGCGGGCGTGCAGGCGCGCATTGGCCAGGGCCACCCCCGCCTGCTGGGCCAGGACCTGCAGGAGAAAGCGCTCGGTCTCGGCGGGCTCCTGGTCAGCCCCGACCACCAGGAAGCCAGCCGGGCCGCGGGGACTGGACAGGGAGTAGGCCCACGCCCACGGCACCCCCCGCAGCCCGAAGCGTGCCCCCTCCTGCGGGAGGACGCTTCCGTTCAGGGCCGGGCCGGAGAGTTCGTGGTGCGGCAGCCGGACTTCGGTCCACCGTCCGTCCAGCAGGATGCGCTCGGTCACGCAGTGGCCGAAGGACTCGACGGCGTTCGCCACCAGATGCAGGATCCCGGCCTCATCGTTCTGCCGGGTCATGAGCATGGACAGCACGAGCAGGCTCCGCAGGGCGGAGAGTTGTTCCCGGACGGGATCATTGCCGCCCGGCCGGATGGCCCCGCCGCCGGGCCGGACGGGCGGCACCACGGACGTTAGCTCCGGCCGGCGAGGAGCTTATCCGGCGCCAGGTAGTACGGGTTGTCGTGGACCATGCCGTCCACGACCACCATGGGATGGGTCCGCAGGGCGTCCATCAGCACCTCGGCACCGAACCGCTCCAGGTCATACAGGCAGAGGATCACCTGCGGGTTCTTCGGGATGACGTCGTTGAGCATGGCCTCATAGCGGAAGAATTCCGCCCGGCCCGCGGGCTGGTCCAGGACAGACGGCATTTCCCCGGTGGCCCTGGTGAGGCTGAAGTTCCCGCCGCTCCGCGTGGCGGCGGCCTCGTCAGCCCAGTAATCAAGCATCTCCTGGGTAGAGAAATGGCCCGAGCGCAGGTAAGCCTCGGCCGGGGTGGCCAACTCCAGTTGCCCGGTCGCGACTGACGGGCCCACGTCGATCTGGAGGGCCAGCCCGGACAGGAGGTCGGACGGCATCCGCGACTCCAGGATGGCCAGGCACTTGTCGTTGGCCCGGATGCCCTCGGCCAGGAACGGCAGCACGATCTCCTCCACCCCGGACGACCCGCGGAAGAAGATGCACAGGTGCGTGCCGGCGGGGACGGAAAGACCGAAGACGCCCAGGGCCATGGATTCCGTCATGGATTCTCCTCGCAACGGTAAGGCTGACGTGGATGCCGTCGTCGCATAGGAGCGTTGCGCTACAGGTCGCTGACCGGAGTGAAGCCGAAATCCCTGCTCGGGACTTCGGGAACAGGTAGCGTCCTCCGCGCCTGCTCCATCGGGGCCCTGGGCCTAGAGCCACTTCATCACGCGCCTCGCACGCCGGGCGCGGGAGGCCGTTGGCCGATACATCTCTATCCGGTCTCAATCTAGTCTCTCTTCGGGCGAAGTGTGAGACCCGGCCGCCAGCGATCTGCGGCCCACGATCATAAAACTGTCAGCAGTCGGCCAGGAAACCGTAGAATCACGAGGCACGTCAGGCCTCCTGCACCACCGGGACGCGGCCGACCCTGGCTGCCCCGGCCAGCGCCTCGCAGCCGGCCGTCACCGAGGCGAGCATCCGCCAATACCGGACGGGCACCAGATCGGGGAGCCGGGGGCGGTTGTTCTCCTCCAGCATGCCGATGGGGTCAGGACGGCCGGGAGTCCCATGGCCCCCCGGGTTACCCGGGGGGTGGTCACATGGCTCCGTGCGGCGTCGCGACCCAGCTGCGAGCCGAGTGCGTGGCGGAGCGGAGCCGGAGCGCCAGCGCCGTCTGCAGCACGCCGAAGAAGATCAGCCAGGCGCCGATCAGGAACACCATGACCACCAGGGACAGGCCGGGGATCGCGAGCAGCAGGACCCCGGCGACGATGCTCACGATCCCCATGGCCACCAGCCAGCCCCGGCCGCTGGCCTCCCGGCTGGAGAACGCGGTGAACAGCTCGATCACGCCGTTGGCGACCCAGAAGATCCCCAGCAGCAGGGCGAGCGCGACGATGGTGAGCAGCACATGCCGGACCGCGTACAGGCCGATGATCAGCGAGAGCACCCCGAGCACGCCGAGCATGACCCGGGTACCGGTGGACTCCTCCGGGGCCGCGAACGCCGCGACCAGCCGGTAGATGCCCGCCACGATCAGCTGGACGCCGAAGACGATCGCCGCGGCGAGCAGCGTGATGCCGGGCCAGACCAGGGCGCAGATCCCGGCCGCGATGGTAAGGATGCCGAAGGCCAGCATCCACCCCCAATGCTTCCCGATCCGCCCGATCGCCTCGGCCGGGCGGGACTCCGTTGACTCAGTTGTGGTTGTCATCGCTGGGCTCCTTAGGGGGAAAGCCGGTCGGGCGACAGTCAACCGACAGGTTCGCCGGGCGGGCCGCCGCCGCACATCCGCCGATCGGGTAGTTGTCCGCGGTCGCCATCGCCGCCGCGGTCCTAGCCGGACGGGGGATACGGTGCGTCCCGGGTGGCCCGAGGCTGAGCCGTAAAGACCCGAGGCTGGGTCGTGACCTGCGCGCACCCGGGAGAGCGGGATGGACTACGAGGAGATCATCGAGGCCATCAGGCAGGCGGGTGGCGGGCTGAGCCGGGACACGGCCGGGCGCGCCGCCCAGGCGACCCTGCAGACCCTGGCCGAGCGCCTCCCCCGGGGAGAGGCCCGGCACATTCTCCAGGAGCTGCCGGCCGAGCTGAAGCCGTTCATCTACACCGAGACGGACGCTGAGGCGCTGGACATCGACGAGTTCCTGAGCCGGGTCGCGGACCGCGAGGGCACGGATATCGAGACCGCGCTGCGGCACGCGCGGGCCGTGTTCACCGCGCTCGGCCGTGCGCTCAGCCCGGAGGCGGTGGAGCACCTGGCGGCCGCCCTCCCCCAGAGCTACGAGCCGCTGGTCGCGGAGGCACAGTCCCGCTACCTGGAGATCATGCCGGCCGGCCAGTTCTGGGACCGGGTCGGGCAGCAGCTCGGCCTGGGCCGCGCCGAGGCCCGCCAGGTCACCGAGGCGGTGCTCGAGACCCTGGCGGAACGGATCGCCGCCGGCCAGGTGGAGGACCTCATGGCCCAGCTCGATCCGCTGCTGCACCCGCCGCTGCGGCAGGGCCTGGCGTCGGCCACGCCCGGCGCGCGGCGCATGTCCCTAGCGGACTTCCTGCGGCAGGTCGCGGCGCGGGAGGGCGCCGGGGCCGACGAGGAGGCCCTGTTCAGCCAGGTGTTCGAGCACGCCCGGGCCGTCTTCGGCACGCTGTCCGAGGCGGTCAGCCGCAAGGAATGGTTCGACATCGTCGTCGAGCTGCCCGAGGATCACCGGCCCCTCATGCCGGCCGGCCTCGCCTGATCCCGCAGTCCGCGGCCGCTGGTGGGTACGCCGGGCAGACCGTTAGGGAAATTCTGGGCGTCAGAGCATCTCGAGCGGCTGCGGGTGAAGGGGCGGCGGGAACTCCGCGTCCAGGGCGGCCAGGTCATCGCGATCCAGCTCGACGCCGAGCGCCGCGCGGTTCTCATCCACGTGATCCGGCCTGCTGGCCCGCGGGATGGCGCAGACGCCCTCCTGGCGGAGCACCCAGGCCAGGGCGATCTGGACGGGAGAGGCGTCGCGCCGGGCCGCGATGTCGCGCAGCACCGGGCGGCCCAGGATCCGTCCCTGCTCGATCGGCGAGTACGCCATGATCGGGATGTTCAGCTCCTGGCAGACAGGGATCAGCTCGAACTCGGGGGCGCGCCGGCTCAGGTTGTAGAGGACCTGGTCGGTCTGGACCTCATTGCCGCCGGGCAGGGAGAGCAGTTCTGCCATGTCCCCGACGTCGAAGTTGCTGACCCCCCAGTTCCTGATCAGCCCGCCCGCCTGCAGGGCCATGAACGCCTCGACGGTCTCCGCGAGCGGTACAGGCCCGCGCCAGTGCAGCAGGTAGAGGTCCAGCCGGTCAGTGCCGAGCCGCCGCAGGCTGGCCTCGCAGGCCCGGGCCGTGCCCTGGCGGGTCGCGTGGTGCGGCAGCACCTTGCTGACCAGGAAGACTTGCTCACGCCGGCCGGCGATGGCCTCGCCGACCAGTATTTCCGCGTCCCCGTCCGCGTACATCTCGGCGGTGTCGATCAGGTTCATGCCGGCGTCGAGACCATGGCGCAGCGCGGCGATCTCTGAGGGCCGTCGCGCCCGGTTCTCGGCCAGGTGCCAGGTGCCCTGCCCGAGCACGGGGATCACGTCTGAGGAAGGCAGCGTGATGGTCGGCATAGGGCTGGGCATGAATCCTCCCCGGTCGTTGAGCTCCGGCAGAACGCCCGGTGAGCAAACACCGTTGAGCAGCTGCCGCCGCGGCGCGGCGGTGCTTCCCGGCCATCCTCGCCGGGGCCGGGGCGGGGCCAAACCGTCAGGCTGCGTAGTCCTGGGCCGAGTCGCAGCCCGCAGGTGTGGGCCGGCCCGAGGCGGGCAGGGGCCGGAGGTGAACCCCGGGCCGGGCCTGGGGCGGAGCTGCCGTGGCCGGGGCGCCGGGCGGCAGAGGGGACGACACCATGGCTATCGCGACCGTCAACCCCGCGACGGGGGAGACCGTCAAGACCTACGACGAGATGAGCGACGGCGACGTCGAGCGGTGCCTGGCCGCCGCGGCGGCGGCACACGCGAGCTACCGGCTGACCAGCTTCGAGGCGAGGGCCGGGTGGATGCGCCGGGCCGCCAGCATCCTCGACGAGGAGCAGGACCAGATCGCGGCGATGATGACCACCGAGATGGGCAAGACACTGGCGGCGGCCCGGCAGGAGGTGGCCAAGTGCGCCGCGGCCTGCCGGTACTACGCCACGCACGCCTCGGGGTTCCTGACCGACGAGGCCGCCGACTCCCGGGCCGCCGGGGCCGAGCGCGCCTACGTGAAGTACCAGCCCCTCGGGCCGGTGCTGGCCATCATGCCCTGGAACTTCCCGCTCTGGCAGGCCATGCGCTTCGCCGTCCCCGCCCTGATGGCGGGGAACGTGGGGCTGCTCAAGCATGCCTCGAACGTCCCGCAGACCGCCCTGTTCATGCAGGACCTGTTCGCCCGGGCCGGCTTCCCGGCCGGGACGTTCCAGACGCTGCTCATCCGGTCCGCGCGGGTCGAGCCGATCCTCCGCGACGGGCGGGTGGTGGCAGCCACCCTCACCGGGTCGGGACCGGCCGGGCAGTCGGTGGCGTCCATCGCGGGCAGCGAGATCAAGAAGGTCGTGCTCGAGCTGGGCGGCAGTGACCCGTTCATCGTCATGCCCTCGACCGACCTGGCCGCCGCGGCCCAGGTGGCCGCCTTCGCGCGCTGCATCAACAACGGCCAGTCCTGCATCGCGGCCAAGCGCTTCATCGTCCACGACGCGGTGTACGACGAGTTCGAGCGGCTGTTCGTCGGGCAGATGTCCGCCAGGAAGGTCGGGGACCCGATGCAGGATGGCACCGACGTGGGCCCGCTGTCCTCCGAGCAGCAGCGCGACGACGTCGAGAAGCTGGTCGCCGACGCGGTCTCCAAGGGCGCGCGGGTGCTGTGCGGCGGCGCCGCGCCGGACGGGCCCGGCTTCTATTACCCGCCGACCGTGCTGGCCAGCATCACCCCGGCCATGCGCGTGTACGGCGAGGAGGTGTTCGGGCCGGTGGCCACCCTCTTCCGGGTGGCGGACATCGAGGGCGCCATCGAGCTGGCCAACGGCACCGAGTTCGGGCTCGGCGCCAACGCGTGGACCAGCGACGAGGGCGAGCAGGACCGCTTCGCCCGCGATCTCGCGGCCGGGATGGTGTTCATCAACGGCAACGTGACCTCGTACCCGGAGCTGCCGTTCGGCGGGGTCAAGAATTCCGGCCACGGGCGGGAGCTCTCGTACCACGGGATCCGCGAGTTCTGCAACATCAAGACCGTCTGGGTCGCCGCTCCAGGCCGCAGCTGAACGTCAGCTTCCGGTTATCTCCCGCGGCGGTGAGCCGTCGCTGCCGGGCCCGATCTCGGCCTTGAGCGCGGCCAGCTCCTTGTCCACTCCGGCCGCGGTCCCGGCTTCGTCGAGTTCCTTCTGGATGTCGTCGGTGTCGCCCCCGACGTCTTCGAGCACTCCCGACGCGAGCAGCTCATCCACTGCCCCCGCGCGGGCCTGCATCTGGGCGATCTTGTCCTGGGTGCGCTGG
This sequence comes from Actinomycetes bacterium, assembly GCA_025964635.1. GTDB lineage: Bacteria > Actinomycetota > Actinomycetes > Streptosporangiales > Streptosporangiaceae > RYN-230. The sequence goes on from JAOPYP010000070.1 coordinate 11,900, forward strand.
AGTTCCGCCCCCGAGTCACCGAAGGTCTGCGAGATCCCCGCTGCGCTCTCGCCGACAGAAGTCTCGGCCTGGGCCGCGGTGTACTGCGCCTTGAGCACTTCCTTCTGCGTCCGGAAGGTGTTCACCCTCTTCTGCAGCGCGTCGAGGGTGTGCCCGAGCTTCTCCTCCTCCTGGCTGAGCTGCTCATGCTGGGGCTCCATCGCGTCGATCTGGGCCTGGGCCGCTGCCTTCCGGGACAGGGCCTCCCGCGCCAGATCCTCCCGGCCCTGCGCGAGCGCCTCCTTCGCCTGATCCTGGAGGTGGTCGACCGAGTGCTGGAGCTGCTGCTCCTGCAGCTCGATCTGCTTGCGCGACGCGGCGATGGCCACCAGTCCCCGGCGGACCTGGGTGATCTGGTCCAGCATCTGCTCGTACGACAAATCGAGCATCTCATCAGGCTTTTCAGCGGCGTCGAGCGCCTTGTTCGTTTTCGCCGACACTATGTCGTGGGCCCGCTGGAAGAGGGTCATGCCGATCCACTCCTCGTCGATGGTGGGGGCAGGACCACGCCGATTCCGCCGCGGAGCCGGCCTCCGGGCCGGCGTCAGCGTTCGCAGCGCAGCTATTGATGAGGCTACCCGGCCGCCGGCCGGCACCCCGGGCCAGCACGGCGCCTCACGCCGGTATCGCCCGGGCCTGGCCGGCGGTGCGTCACTGCCCGGACATGGGCGTCTGGCCGGTCACCGTTCCAGGTAGCCGCCCCTGCTCCGCCGCGGGTGCGCCCGCCTGATTGCGGTCACGGCCCGTTCGCCTGCCCGTTGCCAGGGCGCCGCCTGGTTCCGGTAGCCAGGAGTAATCACCCGCGCGGGCGGGTGACTGTGCGCTATCGGGAGGGCTCATGCGAGTCAGGTGTTTAAGAGCGGTCGCCGCCACGGCCGGGGCCGCGGCCCTGGTGACCGGCACTGCGCTGGTCTCGGCGTCCGCGGCCACCGTCCGCAGCGACGCGGCCGGTCATCCACCGGGCGAGGTCAGGCACGTGCTGCTGCTGTCGGTCGACGGGCTGCACCAGCAGGATCTCTCGTGGTACGTGAAGCACTACCCCGGCTCGGCGCTGGCGGACCTGGCCCGCCACGGCATCGACTACACCGATGCCCTGACGCCCGTGCCGTCGGACTCATCCCCGGGCATGGTCGCCCAGGCGACCGGCGGCGACCCGGGAGTCACGGGTATCTACTACGACGACACTTATAACCACGACGTTTTCCCGGCCGGGACGACGACGTGCTCCGGGCCGGCCCCCGGCGCCGAGGTCGCCTACCAGGAGGCGATCGACATCAACCAGAACTCGGTCGACGCCGGGCAGGGACTGACCGGGCTGCCGGGCAGCATCCTGCAGATGACCTCGAATCCGCGGGACGTGATCGACCCCGCGAAGCTGCCGGTCAGCGCGGCGACGTGCCAGCCGATCTACCCCAACCGGTACCTGAAGGTCAACACGATCTTCAACGTCGCGCGCCAGGCCGGCCTGCGCACCGCGTGGTCGGACAAGCACCCGGCCTACCTCACGCTGTCCGGGCCGTCCGGGAACGGCGTCCAGGACTACTTCACCCCCGAGATCAACAGCCAGGCCCTCGGCTACCCCGCCGGGAACGACTGGACCAAAGACAACGCCGCGACCATGCAGTACGACAGCTACAAGGTCCAGGCCATCCTGAACGAGATCGACGGCTACGACCACGGCCGGGCCAGCCACGTCGGCGTGCCGGGCATCTTCGGGATGAACTTCCAGACGGTCTCCACCGCCCAGAAGCTGCCGGCCTCTGACGGCCTGACGGGTGGCTACCTCCCTGGCGGGAAGATCCCCGGCCCGCTGCTCGTGCGGGCCCTCAGCTACATCAACACCCAGGTCGGCGCCATGGTCGCCGAGATCAGGGCGCAGGGCCTGGCGGGCAGCACGGCCATCATCATCTCGGCCAAGCACGGCCAGTCCCCGACCAGCCCCGCCGACCTCACGCGGGTCCCGGATGCGCCGATCATCGCCGCGGTCAACGCGGCCTGGACGGCGGCCCACCCCGGGGCGGGCGCACTGGTCACCTTCTCCACCGACGACGACGGCATGCTGTGGTGGCTCAGCGACCACTCGCAGGCCGCCACCGGCTTCGTCAGGCACTACCTGCTCACCCACAGCGCGGCCGGCAACAACATCGGCGGCAATCCGGTGACGGTGGCGGCGTCGGGCCTGGCCAGGGTCTACGCGGGCTCGGAGTCGGCGGCCTACTTCGGCGTACCGGGCAGTGATCCCCGGCACCCCGACATTTTCGGGATCGTGCAGTACGGCGTGGTCTACACCGGCGGCCAGGCCAAGATCGCCGAGCATGGGGGCGCGGGCTTCCAGGACCGTAACGTGCCGATCCTGGTGGACGTGCCCGGCCTGTACCGTGGCCGGGAGGTGGCCGGGCAGGTCGAGACCACCCAGATCGCGCCGACGATCCTGCGCCTGCTCGGCCTGGACCCGAAGGCCCTGCAGGCCGTCCAGATCGAGCACACGAAGGTGCTGCCGGGCCTGGCGGGCGGCTGATCCGCCAGCCAGACGACTCCGCTAGCCAGACGACTCCGCCAGGCGACTGGGAACCGGCGGCGGACCCGGCCTGCTGGCCGGGTCCGCTGGCCGTCCCGGGCGCAGGCGGCCGTCCCCGGGCTCAGGCGGCCGTCCCCGGGCTCAGGCGGCCAGGCCGGCGTAGCGGCCGTTGTCCGCCAGCAGGCTGTCGTGCGTGCCGGACTCGATCACGTGCCCGTGATCCAGCACGACAA
>JAOPYP010000108.1 GCA_025964635.1 Actinomycetes bacterium
ACATCGAGCGTGACCCGCGCTGCGCCTTTGGCGTCGCCATCCACGGCTACGACGTGGCGCTCGAGGGCCGCGCCGCCCGGGTCACCGACGAGGCGCGCCTGCAGCGCCTCGCCGGGGTGTTCGCCGAGGGCGGCTGGGCGCCGACCGTGGCCGACGGCGGCTTCACCCACGACTACAGCGCCCCCAGCGCCGGCCCGCCGCCATGGCACGTTTACGAGTTCATGCCCGAGGATGCCTACGCGGTCGCCACCAAGGAGCCCGGCGGCGCCACCCGATGGACCTTCTGACACCTCGGCGGGGCGAGTTCGGCTTCGACGCGGAACGCGTCGCCGCCGTAGATCGCGAGGTCGGCGGGTCCGGCCGGCGTTCATAGCTGCCGAACTGGCCCGTGCCTGGGCAGGCGCGGTTCACGTGAATCCCATCCGCAGCCGGCGGAGGTCGCGGTTCGGACCTTGGCTTGATCGATCCGGCTCCTTGCGGTGACTGCGCTGTGCAGCCGGCGGGGTCGGGCGGGTATCTCGGCCTGGTAACCGTGCCCCCAGGCCGCGGCGGCGGCGCGCTCCAAGCCCGACACTGGCCGCGCAGCTGGAGGTCGCAACCAGGCAGCGGAACTGCGCCGCGCAGAAGGCTCCGATCCTCCCGGCGATCCATCGTTGAATCGCGGAAGCCCAGTGTCCAGGGCACGCCCACGACGCGTCACATGTGATGCCCGCTCTGGCCGAAGCGTGATGGCGTTGACATCATCCGGGCAGGCTAGGCAGCCGTCGTCGTTGACGCTTGATCCAGGGTGTGATGGGCTGAACCACGCCCGAGGCTGGTGTCAACGGCGGCTGGCTTGTGAGGGCCGTTGGTGTATCGCCGGTGTCTCTGATAGTCAGCCTGGGAACTGATGGGGATCAGTTAGAACAGGGGGGATCGTTGTGGATTACGTAGCATTGTTGAAGTTCCGTTCCTCTGTATCGGCCGCGGAACGAGACGGGGCGCTGATGCGCCGGGCCGCGTGGCAGTATCCCAAGGGCATCCGGGTGATTGCCGAGTACTGGCCTATAGCCTCGGCGGCGCAAGTCGTCAGCATCTTCTCCGCCGACACCTTCGAACAGGTGCTGGAACTCGAGTTGGAGTGGAGTGACGTGTTCGACATAGATGTCCACCCCGCTGTCGCGGCGGACGAGGGCCTGAGGATCGGGTCCGAAGTCATCGGGCGGCTGCCCCGGATGCAGCAGCAGGCTTAAGACCAGGTCACGACCTGGTCCTCGGTGTCGCAGACGGCACAGATCGCCTGCCTGTAGACGATCCCACCGTCGGCCTCTGCTCGGCCAGAGCTGAGAAAGAGGCGGTCAGCTCGCCAACACGAGTCTGGCGGTCTCAAGAGTTAAAGGCGGCCGTTATGCGCCAGGTAGTCGTCTTGGCGCGACCAAAGCGAGTCGGGCGCAGAAACGGATCTCTGCCCAGACGGTCAAACTCGTGGATAGCGGCGAGCACGTCCGCGGGGGTCGCCGCGGCCGATTGTCAGGGCCATTGAGATCTGCCCTGGGGCGGTCGTGAAACCTGCCCGGTGACGGTCACGGGTGGTGTCCGGTGGTGGCCATGGGATCTGCCCAGTGGTGGCCACCGCCGGCCTGGTGGTCAGGTCAGTGGTCTCACCCCCTGCCCGGCGAGTGCCGGGGACAGCCGGACAGAGTCGCCGGAGGTCTGGCCAGGCGGTAGAGGCCCTCGGCGGCGCCCGCCCCCGGCGGCTTGCTGGCCGAGGGCCTCGAGCAGGAATGTCTTCCCGGTCCCCGACGGCCCGCAGACCACGAGGTTCTCCCGCCGGGCGCAGGCGCCCCACCCGGCCGTTGACCTGCCTGCAGAACACCTCGCAGCCGCTTCCAGGGCGGCGAAAGAGGCGTGCGAATGAGACCACGTCCCCGGGTTGGCTGAGCCGCCCGCCGGAGTAGGGGCCGCGATCCCGGCGATGCAAGCGTCGTCGACGGAGGCGCGCATGCCGGGTGTCGGTGAGGCCGGGTGCCAGGCCACGGTGCTCCGGCGAGTGCTTGGGCTGAGAGGCGGGGATCACCGGTCAGCGGTCACGGTGACGTGACCGTTCACCCTTCGCAGCCGGCCCTCGCGGGCGAGGCCGTCGATGAGCGTGTCTTCCCAGTACCACTGCCAGGAAAACCAGCGCCTCAGTTCTCGCTCGGGCGCGATGATCGCGGCGCGCAGGCCAGCCATCACCAGGTCCCTCAGCGCGCGGCGGGGATCTGCGTCCGTTCCGCTGGTGCTCGGGCAGACCTGATCCCAGCGGGCCAGCTGGCTCGAATGGACGTGTCTTTGGCCCGACTTCATCTGCAGTGAGCTGGAGACGATGGCGCCGCACCGTTCCAGAGGGGCGCGCAGCGCGTTCAGCTCCTGCCGTTTGAGCCTGAGCTCGGTGCGCAGGTCATCAATGGTGGACGGCCCCGCGGCGGCGAGATGATCCAGCAGCTGGCGCCAGCCGGGGTCCGCTGCACGCATGCGGGTGATCTCGGCACGGCAGATCGGGTCGAGCAGGCGCGTTACCTCGCCGCTGATGAGCATGTTCTTGCCGCGGTGCACGGCGGTGACGGGGTAGCCGCGCCCGGCGAGTTCGCTGAACCACGGCCATTTCGTCGCCGGCCAGGTCGCGAATCCCGGGCTGCCCGGCTGGTAGGGATCCTCGTGGCATGCCTCGTACAGGCTGGGCAGCGCGCAGTCGGCGGTGCGGGTCAGCATCCCGCGGCCGTGCAGGAAGGCTTCCGCCTCCACCAGCGTCCGCAGCGCCCGGTCAGGCGTGAGGCGGCACTCGAACGCCCGCAGCTCCTGCAGCCCGGCCAGCGATCCCATGGCGCAATCCTCCCTCTCAAGGCTCTCGGTCTCCGAGGTCGAGTGATCAGACGTTAGGACCGGCGGACCGCGGCCTACGGAGCTCTTGCAATGCGCTGCGTGGTACGCCGGTAACCGGCGAGACGGGCGAAGTAGCCCAGGGCCAGGGTAAGCCGGGCCGGATGAGGCTGTAGTCTCCCTGCGCAAAGGGCGGCAATGCGCTGGAGGTTGAGGATGAGCGGGGTGACGTCACCGGGCAGCGATCCGGCTCGGCCCGCTGCCGCGCGGATCTATGACTATCTGCTGGGCGGTAAGGATAACTATGCGGTGGACCGGGCGGCCGCTGACCGGGTCCTTGCTGTTGCTCCTGATCAGCGGCGGCTTGCCCGGGCTAACCGGGCGTTCGCAATCCGGGCGGTCCGCGTGCTGGCCGCCGCCGGCCTGAGGCAGTTCATCGACCTGGGGACGGGCTTCCCGACTTCTCCGAGCGTGCACGAGGCAGCGCGCCAGTCCGATCCGTCGGCCAGCGCCGTGTATGTCGATTATGACCCGGTCGTGCATGTCCACAATGCGGCGCTGCTGGCCAGGGATGATCAGGTGGTTTCGGTGCAGGCTGACATCCGCCAGCCCGGGGTGATCCTGGGTCATCCGGACGTGGCGAGGCTGATCGATTTCAGCCAGCCGGTCGGCGTGCTGTGCGTGGCGGTCTTGCACCTGGTGCCGGATGCCGAGGATCCCGGGGGGATTGTCGCTCAGTTCCGTGACCGCATGTGCGCGGGCAGCTGTCTGGTACTCTCCCAGTTCGCCAGCGACAGCGATCCGGAAGCGATGGCTGAATTGCGTGCGGTAGCGGCGGGCACGGCGGTAGAGACGTATTTCCGGCCTAGGAGCCAGATTCGGCGGTTTTTCGACGGATTTGAGCTCCTAGAGCCCGGCCTGACTGACGTTCAGGAGTGGCGGCAGGACTCGGTCACGGCTCCGACCCGGCTGAAGATCGCGGGGGCGGTCGGCCGGAAGCCGTGATGCCGGAACAGCTGAGTGCCGCTGGCACCGGCTCTGGGCTGAGCACGGATTCAGCTATCTCTCGCAGCCGGGCGGCTAACTTGTTTCCAAGGTGGTCACCTTGCGTCACCGGCCGCCCTAGATCGCCCCCGAGGTTCGTGGCTGAGTTCCGCTAGCGCGGCACACCCCATGCTTTCATACGACATCGGCGCGGAGGATCATGAAGTCGGAGCGCAACTGGGAGCGCCCGCGCCGCGCCGGGCCGGGCTGCCCGAGCTCAAGAAGCTTGCCTCCCAGCACCGCTGAGGCGAACGGCGCCACCTCTGGATGCCCGGAAACGGCCGCCACGCTCACCCGGCGGCCGCCGGCCAGCGGGGTGAGCCGCTGGCCGGCGGAGCGCAGCCGGGCCGTTGGCTCGGCAACGGCCATCCTCAGCGCAGCCAGGAATGAGCCGCGACGTTCGGGATCGAAGCCCACTTGCGCCCGAGGTACCCCGCGCCCCACGTGGCCAGGGCGCCCACGGCGATGAGGCCGAAGATGCCGACGATGTGATCGTCCACGATGGGGTTGGTGGACCCGCTGGGCTGGCCGCCGCCCCCGGTCGTCGCCGGTACCCACACCGCCGCCCACATAAGCGCCAGCATGAGGACTCCGGAGAAGGCGGCCGGGCGGACCGCCACGCCCAGGATGAGCGCGACGCCGATGACGAGCAGTCCGATCACGAACAACCAGTCCATTCCCGGCACGCCCGCCAGGGACCGGAAGATGCCCTGGAACGGCCCGACATTGGCGCCTGACAGGAATCCCTTAGTCGGGGAGCCCCGTGGATCCACGCGTCCTTGCTGGCGGTGGAATAGCCCAGCCCGAACGTTTTATCAAGGAACGCCCAGAGGAACTCGAACCCGATAGCGAGCCGGAGACCAACCAGTCCGATCAGAGCCCACCTCCGGCGGTCAGGTGCTCTTGCTGGCCGTTCTGCCGGGACAACCCTGGCAGGCGCCGGCGTCTGGTGATCGGTGGCGGCGGCTAGTGACTGAGCTGATCTATCGACGATAGAAACGTTGTCCACTTTCTTCCTGCTGGGCGGGACGGGATACATCACTTCGATGCTAAGGATCACTGCTCAGCTGGGCCAGGGCCGAACGTCACCCGCCGGGGGTAAAAGGACCCAATTGAGAGGCCGCAGATGGGCAATTTGAAACCGGAAGAACTCGCCTTCGGCCCGACGATACTGCCAGCCTAGGCTGGTGGCGTTCGGGATGTCAGGCCAGCGAAGGTGCGGTAGCCGGTGATCTGACCACCGAATGGATGCCCGGCGACACCGGCGAGGACATGCTGCACGCGCTGCGGGAGGCTCTGTCGAATGCCGCCAGGCACGGCAAGGCCACTCTTGTCGAGGTGAGCATCGGAGTCGGCAGCGAGCTAAGCCTCCTCGTTCGCGACAACGGCACCCCCATCATGGATACCCCCCGCCACAGCGGGCTGGCCAACCTGGTCCGGCGCGCCGAACAGCACGGCGGCACGCTCACCGTCGCTCCGGCCGGTAACGGCGGAACGGAGCTGCGGTGGCGGGTGCCGCTGTCTGCCAGTGTCTGCCAGCGCCTCCCCGGCCAGGCCGGGACGCTAGTAGCGATGAGCTTTTCCCTGGTCGTCGAAGACCCGGGCGGCGTAGGCGGCGGCCTGTGTCCTGCGTTCCATGCCCAGCTTGGCGAACAACGCCGACACGTAGTTCTTGACCGGCTTCTCCGCGAGGAATAGGCGCTCGCCGATCTGCCGGTTGGTCAGTTGAGCACGTATCCGGCCGCGCCGGCCATGATCGCGTCGAACAGCGCCTCGTCATCCCCGAACGAGGTGAGCATCAGGCAGGCGACCTCGGGCATCTTCGACCGGATATCGCGGCACACGCTGACGCCATCACCGTCCGGCAGCCGGACATC
>JAOPYP010000126.1 GCA_025964635.1 Actinomycetes bacterium
GCGGCATCGGGTGTGGTCTCCGACATCGCGGTGGACATGATGGCGGGGATCGCCGTGCCGCCGCCGATCGCGAACAACACCATGCTGGGCAGGACGTTGGTGAGGTAATGACCGTGCACGGGAGTGAACACCAGCAGCAGCATCCCCGCCGAAACGGTCAGCATTCCCGGTACGACGAGGGCATGGGGACTGATGCGCTGGCTGATCCGCGGGTAGACGGCCAGTGAGAGCACGCCAATTCCGACGGCAATCGGGAGGATCGCGCTCCCGGCCTGGGCGGGCGTGTAGCCGAGCACGTTCTGGAAGTACAACGTGACCATGTACTGGAACCCGAGCATCGAGCCGGCGAGCAGGGCCAGGACGAGGTTGGCGCCGACCACAGGGCGGGAGCGCAACATCCGCGCGGGAAGCAGGGGACGCCTCGCCCGGAGCTGCCGCACGGTGAATCCGGCCAGCAGCACCACCGCGGGGGCGGCGCTGAGGCGGCGGCCCGGATCGACGACGGCCAGGATCGTCGCGCCGACCCCTCCGACGAGCAGGACCGCACCCAGATAATCGGCACCGGCGTGCAGCCCGGCGGCAGGCTCCTTGGCCAGCACCCGTTCGCCGAGCAGGAGCATGACCAGACCGACCGGGACGTTGAGGAAGAACGCCCACCGCCAGCCTGCCGCCTCGGTGACGATACCGCCGAGGAACAACCCGGCGGCCGCGCCGGCCGACGCCATGAAGGCATAGATCCCGATGGCCCGGGCGCGGGTGGCCGGATCGCCGAACAGGGCAATGATCATGCCGAGCGCGACCGACGAGGCCAGTGCCGCTCCGGCTCCCTGACCGAAACGAGCGGCGACAAGGACGCTCGCCGTCGGGGCGAGCCCGCAGGCCAGCGAGGCTGCGGTGAACAGCGTGAGACCGGCCAGCAGGACCGTTCGCCTCCCGATCAGGTCCCCGATGCGTCCGGCGAGCAGCAGCAGGCTGCCGAAGGTGACCAGGTATGCGTTCACCACCCAGGACAGCTGGCCGGGGGCGAAACCCAGGTCGCGCTGGATCGAGGGTATGGCGACGTTCACCACGGTCTCGTCGAGCACGGTCATCATGGTCGCCGCGCACAGCACAACGAGCGCGGCCAGTCGCTTGCCGGTAAAAGCCGATGCCGAGGACATACATCGGACTGTAACAGATCGTCTATGAGTAGACAATCCATAGAGGCCCGACCTTCACCGCTGGGCCCGGCGCGTGCGCGCGAGCTGCTCGTCCATGTGGAACGGAGTCGCGAGCGGGCCCTCGACAAGGGCGGTGAGGGCCGAGAGGAAGGCCGCCCGCTGCGAGACGGCGAGCGTGCCGAGGATGTCGTCGTACGTGGCCTGGACCAGCTCATCCGCCTGCACCAGCAGGTCCCTGCCCTTCGCGGTGATCGCCACCAGCCGCACCCGGCGATCCGTCGGTGACATCGTCCGCGCGGCGAGGCCGTCTCGCTCCATTTCGTCGAGAACGTTGACCATCGTGGTCTTGTCCATCCAGGCAAGCTCGGCCAGTTGCGCCTGGGTGAAGTCGCCCTCGACCGCCTTCTTCAGCGCGCAGTAGACCTTGACCGAGACGCCGACCCCGGCGAGCGCCCGGGCCAGCCGGTTGTTCACGGCGTGGCCGGCCTGGTTCAGCAGCATCGACAGGTCGACGGCCGGAGGGGTGCGGAGATTCTCGCTCATGACCCAAGCATAATCCGCACCTGACGAGATCATCCATCAGCGAACGATTCTCTCACGGCCTTTCCAGACCTGGGCCCCAGGGACCGCAGCCCGTCCCCCGCTGCACCTGCCTGGAACCCGGCTGCGCGCCCGACGCCTGGGGAACGGGGCTACCAGGCGTAGGCTTCGGGCGCCGCGCCGCCCGGGCCCGGGAAGATCTCGTGATGATCACTGATCATGTGCCTGCGGTTCGTGGTCCTCCTTATCACGCGGCTAGCCGCGGGGCTACGGCTAGCCATGCGTGCGGAGACGTGGAAGACCGCAGAGATCTTGTTGCTGCGCCACCAGTTCGCCGTCCTGCAGCGCCACCAGCCGTGCCGCCCGAAGCTGAACTGGGCGGACCGGGCCCTGCTCGCGGCTCTGCTCGGCGCGATACCGAAAGCGCGGCGCCAAGGGCTGCGGCTGCTGGTCACCCCGGACACGATCGTGCGCTGGCACCGTGACATCGCCGCGGCTGGGCTGCCAGGTCCATGCGCGGCAAGACCGGCCGCCCGGCCACCCGGCGGAACATCAAAGCCCTCGTCCTCCGGCTGGCCCGCGAGAACCCCCAGTGGGGCTACCGCAGGATCTACGGCGAACTGGCCGGCCTAGGAGTGAACGTGGCGGCGGCGGCATGGGAGATTCTGAAGAAGGTCGGAATCGACCCCGCGCCGCGGCGCACCAGGCCAGCCTGGTCGCAGTTCCTGCGCTCCCAGGCCGCGGCGAACAGGCACACCTGGTCAAGTTCATGATCCGCGACCGCGGCTCGAACTTCATCACCGCATTCGACGCGGTCCTCGCCGACGCCGGATCCGGATCGTGCTCTGCAACATCCAGACGCCGCATGAACGCAATCGCCGAACCCTGGATCGGCGGATGCCGCCGCGAACTCCTGGACCGCACTCTCATCTGGAACCAGACCCATCTGCGGCGGATCCTGCCCGAGTACGAGACCCACCACAACCAGCACCGGCCTCACGGCTCCCTACACGGCGCCGCGCCGCTGAAACCGCTACCCGAAACCGGTCGATCTCGACCAGTACCGCGTCCGGAAACAGGCTCACGTCGCTGGCCTGATCAGCGAATATCGCCTGGTCGCATGATGTGGACGAGGTTCTCGGCACGCACAGGTTCACAGAGCAGACTCCCCGCGTGGTAGCCGGACACCCGCTCAGCTGCGATGGCCTCAGGCTGGTCGCGTCCCGGTCAGCTGCTGCCCCGCGCCGACGCCCGCAAGGAGGTCCAGGACGTCGCCGATGGCGGGTTCCTGGCTGGCGGGTTCTGGCAGCGGGAGGTGCGCCTGGATCTGGTAGCGGTTGCGGCGGCCGTCTTTCTGCTTGACGACGTAGCCGGCCTCGGCCAGGTCGGTGACGATGCCGAAGGCGCTGCGCTCGGTGATGCCCACGCTGGCCGCGATGTCGCGCAGCCGCGCGCCCGGGTCGTGTGCAATGCACAGCAGCACCCGGGCGTGGTTGGTCAGGAAACTCCAGTTCGCCACTGTCTTAAAAGTATCACACGGTTTCTAGAAATGTATTGCTAGTTCCTGATTGCGAATGTACGTTGGGGGTAGGCAACCGGGATTCAGCCTGCCGGAGGCGGCTAGGACCCCGGGTCACGGGAGGGAGCCGCCCATGGTAGGTGCCGGAAGTGATTTCGCCGGGCCAGATCCCTGGCCCGGCGAAATGCTGACCGAAGCGGCGACACGGTGACGCTGGCTAGCTCCCAGCCGCATGCTGCGGCCGCTCGGGGTCGAGGTCGGCGACGAAGACGCGCTGCAGCATGTGCCAGTCTTGCGGATGGGCCCTGATTCCTGCCTCGAAGAGACGCGCGACCTGCTGCGTCATCGCCGCCGTCTTCTGCTTGCTGTCTCCTTCGGCGGGGACCGGTATCTCTTCATGAATATGCATGCCCCAGTGATCGCCCTCGAACCACAAGATCGCGGGCATCAGTGCCGCACCGGTCTGCACGGCGAGCGCGGCCGGGCCGCCCATCATGCGGGCCTTCTCGCCGAAGAACTCCACCTCGATGCCCCGGCCGGTGAGATCGCGGTCACAGATCAGGCCGACAATCTTGCCGGTCTGCAGCCGCTGGGCCAGGATGCCGAACCTTTGCGTCCCGCCGCTGGCAGGCAGCACCTCCATGCCGAGCCCCTCTCGGAACGCGACGAACCTGTCGTAGACCGACTCTGGCTTCACCCGCTCCACCACGGCGGTAACGGAGCCTGCCCCCTTGGCGACAATCCATGCGCAAGCCAGGTCGTAGTTGCCCATATGCGGCAGGGCGAAGACCACCCCGCGGCCGGCCGCGAGGTAGGCGAACGCGATCTCGATGTGCCCAGTGTCGAGCATCCCCCCGACCAGCCTTTCTACCGGAATCACCGGCAGCCGGAAGGCCTCGAGCCAGTACCGCGCGTAGGAGCGCATCGCCTGCCTGGACAGTGCGCGAAGCTCGCCGCCTGACGCCTCAGCGCCGATCACCCTGCGCAGGTTGCCCTCGAGCACCTGGACCCCGGTGCTCCGGCGCCGCCACGCGAGGTCAGCTACGAACCTGAAGGCACTGCGCGCCCACGATTCGGGCAGGCGGCAGACGACCGACCAGCCGAGGCCGTATCCAGCATCGATCAGCCTGTCCTTCAGCCCTGGCATCGACACCTCCCCAGGTCGGCGGCCTGCCGGTCTGGCACCGAAACGACCTCGCGCGGCGCACGCGAGCACTTGTTGTCCTGAGAACGAGAGCAGGCGGCGATCGTCAGTTGCGCGTACTGCCAAACTGGCATGGCAACCCACTGTCCCACCCCTTGCCGTACATCACCGATGTACAGCAGTGCCCGCCGCCCGCAGTGACCCTTGACAACCCTCAAGCCGCCAGCAGCTTCTGACCGGCACAGATGATCTACTACGGTCATGCGGCAAGTAATTTGCAAGCAGGGTCAAGGTTCGTCCCGCTCCTTCGCCGGGCCGGATCGCCGACGCGGCAACTAACCCGATGCGCCGCTGCCTGCCGCGCCCGCGTCCGCTGGTCCGCCGCGCGCGTTCGCTCCCGGCGTAGCTGTGAACACTGCCCGGTTGGGGTGGGCGCACTGGCGGGGGGGAAGGGTTTGTTTGTGCGACATTTCGCATGCGCAACGTCGCCCGGCGCGCGGGCTGGCCATGCGGAAGGGACGAGCAAGACTCCTGTTGCTTCCCCGGCCGCTCGGTGAGGAAGCGACGAGATGTTCGAGAGGTTTACCGACCGGGCGCGGCGGGTGGTGGTCCTGGCTCAGGAAGAGGCCAGGATGCTCAACCACAACTACATCGGCACCGAGCACATCCTGCTTGGCCTGATCCACGAGGGTGAGGGTGTCGCGGCCAAGGCGCTGGAATCGCTCGGCGTCAGCCTGGAGGCCGTACGCCAGCAGGTTGAGGAGATCATCGGCCAGGGCGAGCGGGTGCCCTCGGGCCACATCCCGTTCACTCCGCGTGCGAAGAAGGTCCTTGAGCTGGCGCTGCGCGAGGCGCTGCAGCTCGGGCACAACTACATCGGCACCGAGCACATTCTGCTCGGCCTCATCCGCGAGGGTGAGGGCGTCGCGGCCCAGGTGCTGGTCAAGCTGGGCGCGGACCTGAACCGGGTCCGCCAGCAGGTGATCCAGTTGCTGCATGGCGGCCCGGGCACGGAGCCGGGCGCGGCGGGCGCGCCGCCGGAGTCGGTGCCCTCCACGTCGCTTGTGCTGGACCAGTTCGGCCGGAACCTGACCGCCGCGGCACGCGAGGGCAAGCTCGATCCCGTGATCGGCCGGGAGAAGGAAATCGAGCGGGTCATGCAGGTCCTCTGCCGGCGCACCAAGAACAACCCGGTGCTGGTCGGAGAGCCCGGTGTGGGCAAGACCGCGGTGGTCGAGGGGCTGGCGCAGAAGATCGTCAAGGGCGAGGTGCCGGAAACCATCAAGGACAAGCAGCTGTACACGCTGGACCTGGGTGCGCTGGTGGCTGGGTCCAGGTACCGCGGCGACTTCGAGGAACGGCTGAAGAAGGTCCTGAAGGAAATCCGGACCCGCGGCGACATCATCCTGTTCATCG
>JAOPYP010000136.1 GCA_025964635.1 Actinomycetes bacterium
AGCGGCGCGTCGGCCACGGCCCCGCCGTCCCGGGCCGACCCGGCCGCCGAGCTGATGGCCCAGTGGCGGCAGCACGCCCGCGAGGCCCGCCGCCTGCACGAGAAGCTGTTCTACCGGCCGCTGCTGGACGCGGTGGCCCGGCTCCCGGCCGACGCGGTGCGGCTTACCCGGGAGGAGGCCCGGTCCCGGCTGGAGGCCCTGGGCTACGCCGACCCGGCCGGCGCGCTGCGTCACATCGAGGCGCTCACCTCGGGGGTGTCCCGCCGGGCGTCGATCCAGCGCACGCTGCTGCCGGTGATGCTGGACTGGTTTGCCGACGACGCCCAGCCGGACGCCGGGCTGCTGGCCTTCCGGCAGGTCAGCGACGCGCTCGGGGACTCGCCCTGGTATCTGCGGCTGCTCCGGGACGATACGAACGTGGCCCGCCGGATGGCCCGGCTGCTGGCGTCCAGCCGGTACGCGACGGACCTGCTGATGCGCGCGCCGGAGACCGTGGCCCTGCTGGGCTCGGATGAGCAGCTCGCGCCGCGTCCCGCGACCGCGCTGCACACCGAGACCACCGCGGTGGTGAGCAGGCACACCAGCGCCGACGAGGCCGCCCAGGCGGTCCGGGCGCTGCGCCGCCGTGAGCTGCTCCGCACCGCCGCCGCCGACCTGCTCGGGGTGACCACGGTCGAGGAAACCGAAGAGGCGCTGACCGTGATCACGGCCGTCACCATCGGCGGGGCGCTGGAGGCCGCGATCACCCAGTTCGAGCGGGAGTCCGGCCCGCTGCCCACCCGGATCACCGTGGTGGGCATGGGCCGGTTCGGCGGCCGGGAGACCGGCTACGGTAGCGACGCGGACGTGATGTTCGTCCATGACCCGCTGCCGGGCGTAGACGACCAGGTGGCGTCCAGGGCCGCCCACGCGGTCGCCGAGGAGATGCGCCGGCTGCTCGCCCAGCCCGCGCCCGACCCGCCGCTGGTCGTGGACCCGGGGCTGCGCCCCGAAGGCCGCCAGGGCCCGCTGGTGCGCACCCTCGCCTCGTACCGCGCGTACTACGGGCGCTGGTCGCTGGCCTGGGAGGCGCAGGCGCTGCTGCGCGCTGACCCGGCGGCCGGCGACCGGGACCTGGGGGAGCGGTTCAGGGACCTGGCCGACGAGTTCCGGTACCCGGCCGGCGGGATCGGTGACGCGTCGGTCCTGGAGATCAGGCGGCTCAAGGCGCGGATGGAAGCGGAACGGATGCCGCGCGGCACCGATCCGGCCATGCACCTGAAGCTGGGCCCCGGCGGGCTGTCCGACGTGGAGTGGGTGGTCCAGCTGCTCCAGCTGACCCACGCCCACGAGGTGCCCGCGCTGCGCACCACGCGCACCCTGACCGCGCTGGCCGCCGCCCAGGAGGCGGGCCTGATCGTCCGGGACGACGCGGCCGCGCTGGCCGCGTCGTGGCGGCTGGCCACCCGGATCCGCAACGCGGTGGTGCTACTCCGCGGCCGGTCCTCCGACCTGCTCCCCTCGAAGCAGGCCGAGCTGGCCGCCGTGGCCCGGATCCTCGGCTACCCGCCGGACGCCAGCCAGGACCTGATCGAGGACTACCGCCGCACCGCGCGCCGGGCCCGCTCGGTCATGGAGCGCTTGTTCTACGGCTGACCTGAACGGGCTGACTGAACGGGCTGACCTGGGCCCGGGCGGCCTGGCCGGGACGGCCGGGCGCCCCGGGTTCCGTCCGGGAACCCGGGGCGCTTCGCGGACCGCCCGCCCGGGCCAGATCAGACTCCGCTGAGCTGCTTGGTGTCCTGGCTGGTGACCTCGACCCGGCGGGGCTTGGCCGCCTCGCGGACCGGGATGGTCAGCGTCAGCACGCCCGCGGTGTAGTCCGCCGCGAGCCGCTCGGTGTCCAGGGTCTCGCCCAGGAACACCTGGCGGGTGAACGTGCCCGCCGGCCGTTCGGTCACGATCGGCTCGATGCCGTCGAAGTCCAGGCCGGCCCGCTCAGCCCGGACCGTGAGCACGTTCTGCTCCACGGTCAGGTCGATCGAGTCTGCCTTGACGCCGGGCAGGTCGAACTGCACGTAGAACGTGTCTCCCTGCCGGTAGGCATCCATCGGCATGGCCATCGGCCGGGAGGCCGTCCCCAGCATCTGCTGGGCCAGCCGGTCCATCTCCCGGAACGGGTCGGTACGCATCAGCATCGTGGCTCCCCTTTCCTGGGTGTCGCCGGAGGGGCTCAGCGCCCCCGGAGCAAGCTCAACTCTTTATATAGCGCTGGTGGGCTAACTTGACAAGTGCCGACTTAGATTTTCTACTCAATCTCAGTGAGGTGCTGGCCTGCGGAGGGGTGGTCCTGATGGCGGGAGAATGCGGCCCTGCTGATCCTTACCAGGTGCTCGGCGTGCCGGCCGACGCCACCAGAGAGGAGATCGTGGGCGCTTACCGCCGGCTCGTGCGCGGGTCGCATCCGGACCTGCGCCGCGGTGACCCGGCCGCGCCGGAGCGGTTCCGGGCGGTTACCGACGCCTATCAGCTCCTCGCCGACTCCGGACGCCGCCGGCGGTACGACCGGGCTCACCCGCCGGCCCGGCCCGGGGCGGCGCCCGGAGCTGGCCGGCCGGGAAGCGGCGGGCCGGTCCGCCCGCGTCCCGGGCCGCCGGCACTATGGGCGGGCCCGGTGCACGTGGACCCGCCCGCGGGCCAGCCGCGTCACCCCGGCCCGCCGCCCGGGCCCCCGCCGGGGTGGCCGTGGTGGCCGGACCAGGAGGAGACCGACGTCATGGCGGTGCGGTGGCGCATCTGGTTCCGCGCTGGCCAGGATGTTGGATCATGGCGGGCGTGACCAGCGACTGGGCCGACCCCGAGCGGGGCGTATTCAGCATCTCGGTCGCCGCGGAGATCACCGGCCTGCACCCGCAGACGCTGCGCATCTATGAGCGGGAGGGCCTGCTGGAGCCGGTGCGCAGCATCGGCGGCACCCGCCGGTACAGCTCACACGACATAGAGCGGCTGCACGAGATCATCTCGCTGACCGGGACCGGGCTGAACCTGGCCGGGGTCCGCCAGGTGCTCGCCCTGCAGGAGGAAACCCGCCTGCTGCGGGGGGAGATCGCCCGGCTCCGCCGCCAGATGCAGGCCGCGCAGCGGGGCGGTGACACTGAGCCGGCCGGGTGAGCAACGGGCGGGCTGGCTGCTCCGCTCTCGTGCGGTGCGGCCCGGCTAGCCCGGGTCAGGTGCGGCCGTTGGCCCGCAGCCGGGCCAGCGCGCCCACCGTCATGGCGCCGCGCCACTCCGCCGCGGCCACCGGGGACCAGGCCAGCCAGTTGAACGTCCAGCCGCCGTCGTCCTGCTGCGCGCGGGCCAGATGGTCCAGGTGCGCGCCGATCACCGCGGGCTCGAACAGGCTGCGGGCCAGCGACCCGGGCCGCGGCGCGAAGTCCAGCGGGGTGTGGATCTCCCCGGGGGCCCCTGGATCCAGCGTCACCACGTCCGGGCTGGTGAGCAGCGGCGCGAGCTGGTCGATGGCCTTGACCGCCCGGTCCCGGTCGGGCACGTGATCCAGGAAGTGCGCCACGGCGCGCAGGTCATACGGGCCGGCCGCGTCCAGCTCATCGATCCGCGACCACATCAGCGCGGTGGCCCGGTCCAGCCACGGATGCCGCACCCCGCGCCCGTGCAGCGTGCCGGCCAGCAGCCCGGTGGTGATCAGCGACGCACGGCCGCCGTCTTCCGGCACCAGCCACGGCGCGTGCGGCCACCCGTCAGTATCCTCCGCAACGAAGACCGCGCCCCCCTCCCCGGGTGCGCTCGCCTCGAGCCATTCGAGGGCTCCGCGGACCAGGCCGTCGTCCCAGGCGTCCGCCTCGTCCAGGGTTTCCAGGGCGAACTGGATGGCCAGCGGCTGGCTGCCCGGGCCCCGGCCGTCCGGCTCGAGGGCGTGGCCGAACCCGCCGTCCGGGTTGCGGTAGGCGGCGACCGAGTCCCGCACGTACTCAGCCCGCCCGCCGCTGAACAGCCGCCCGAACCGGCGCCGCTCCAGCACCCGCGCGCTGCCCGCCAGGAACTGCCCGGCCGCGTCGATGTCGATGTCAGGTGAACTCATGCCGCCCATCCTGCCGCCCGGCACGCCCCCCGTCTTGAATGAATCGGACACCCCGCGGGCGGCGTAGCGAGCGGGCTGGCGGAGCTGCCAGACTCGTGGGGTGGACTGGTCGCCGGGTTACCGCGAGTACGCGCCCCCGGCTGGGCTGGCGCATGCCTTGTCCTGCGTGTGGGTGTCGGTGACCCCGGCCGCGGGCGCGGCGCCCACCCTGGTCCTGCCCGATGCGTGCACCGACCTCATCTGGCGCGACGGTGACGGGGTGTCCCTGGCCGGTCCGGACACGGGACCGCTGCTGGTCCCGTCGCCGCCGGGTTCGGTGATCGCCGGGGTCCGGTTCCGGCCGGGAGCGGGCGGCCCGGCCCTGGGCCTGCCGCTCAGCGCCCTGCTCGATCAGCACCTGGGTCCGGGCGACCTGCGCACCGGGCTGCCCGGTGGCCGGGGTCCGGCCCTGGCCGCCCAGGTGCACGGCGGGCTGGCGGCCGGTGAGGCCCTGGGCCGGCTGGTCCGGCTGGCGGGGGAGATGGTGGCCGGTGCGCCACCGGACCCCCTGGTCGCGGCGGCTGGCCGGGACCTGGCCCGGCCCGGTGCCCGGGTCGGGCCGGTGGCCCGGGACCTGGGCATCAGTGAGCGGCAGCTGCACCGGCGGTGCGTGGCCGCGGTCGGCTACGGCCCGGTGCTGCTGCGCCGGGTGCTGCGCTTCCGGCGCTTCGTGTCCCGGATCGACGCGGGCGCGGTCGCCGACGATCTGGCCGTGCTGGCCGCCGACGCGGGGTACGCGGACCAGGCGCACCTGACCCGGGAGAGCCGGGAACTGGCGGGCCTGACCCCGGCCGCCCTGGCCCGGGCCCGGCGGGTCCCGGCCCCCGGGTAGACGGCGTTTCCAGCGAACAGGGAGAGCAGATGGAGATGAGGCCAGCGTCGTCCCGGGTGAGTTCGGCCGGCCCGGCGGACTGGTTCACCGGGCCGGTCTGGATGGACGAGCTGGCAGCGCTGCCCGGGACCGCCGTCCGCGCGCTGCGGGTGACGTTCTCGCCGGGGGCCCGGACGGCGTGGCACGCCCACCCAGGCGGCCAGGTGCTGCACGTCGTGGACGGTGTCGGCCGGGTGCAGTCGGCCGGCGGCCCGGTCCGGCAGCTGCGGGCCGGTGACACGGTCGTCGCCGGGCCGGGTGAACAGCACTGGCACGGTGCCGCGCCGGACCAGCTGATGTCGCACGTCGCGATCTCCGCAGGCGATCCCGCCACCGGCGGGCCGACCGTATGGGCGGAGCACGTCAGCGACGAGGACTACCGGGCTGAGCCGGAGCCGCTTGAGAGCTGAGCGGGGTTCAGTGGTCGGCGTTCGGGGAACCCGCGTCGGCGAAGGCGGCCCTCAGCCGGTCCTCCTGCTGCACGGAAAGGTCGGACCGCATGAGCTCCATCGCGTGCCCCTCGAAGGCCTGAGCGACCGTGTCGATCGCCGCGTCGGCGCTCAGCAGCACCAGCGCCGAGGTGCCCGGCGTCATGTCCCCCTTCACGGAATCGAGCATGGAGCTGTCGATGCCGGTCTTGGTGAGCTTCTTGGCGAAGGAGGAGGCCTTGCTGCCCTCCTCGGTCACGTGCTCCTGCGCCTGGGGCGCCGTCGCGTAGTGCGGCCAGCGGATCACGGTGACGTCCTGCACGTCGATGAGGTCCTGCCCGTCCAGTTGCTTGAGCCGGAGGACGGCTGCATCGGCTCCTTCCGTGCCGCTGAACCGCCATGCCGTGGTTGACATCGATGAGCTCCTTCCCCCGGGCCGGCCGGTTCCGGCCGGGCCCCCCGCGGCCACGCACTGTGACCACGTTGATTCCCCCTGGTCCGGTTTCGTTCCCCCGGGGGGCCGGGCGCACACCACCCGGCCTGGTTGACCTGCGTTAATGGGGCTGCGGTCCGTGGGCCTCAGTCCGGGGACCGGGGTTCAACTCGCTGGGTGCCCGCGGGCTGGCGGCTGAGGTTCCGCCAGGGTGACAGGGGCGGGGGACGGGACTGCCGGGCTGGCCAGCGAGGCGAGGAGAACCATCTTCTCGGCGCTGCTGGTGCCGGGCCCGGCGTGGTAGATGACGAGCATCTGGCCTTCGGCCCCGCCGATGGCGAGCTTCTCCCGGCTGAGCGTCAGCTCCCCGACCTGAGGGTGGTCGACGCGGGTGGGCATGCCCTCGCGCGCCTGGACGTCGTGCCGGGCCCAGAGCCGCCGGAACGGCTCGCTGGACAGCGACAGTTCGCCGACGAGTTCGACGACAC
>JAOPYP010000165.1 GCA_025964635.1 Actinomycetes bacterium
GACAACGGCGTCACGTCTAGCGAATGCAGCAGCGTGACCCAGAACGCGTGGGACTTCACCGCTTATACGGTGGCGTTCGCGAAGAACACGTCGGTGACGTCGACTCCGACACCGACTCCCACGCCGACCACGTCGTCACCTACGCCCACGCCCACTCCGACGTCCACTTCGGGCGGCTGCTCTGCGGCGGCCTGGGTGTCCAACCAGTCGTACGTTTCGGGGGACGTGGTGTCGTACGGCGGGAACAAGTGGACCGCCAACCAGTGGAATTATGACGAGGTCCCGGGCGGCGCATCGGGCGCCTGGAACAACGACGGTCCTTGCTGAAATGTGGCGCGGGGCGACTCCATACGCGCCGCCCCGCGCCATCAGCCAATCCGCTACCACCTGACCCGGCCCGGCATCGGCGCGCTGCATGTTGGACCGGCGCGCCGACATCGGGCCGGGTGGCGTTGGTATGACTATGGCGTTCCGGTCTGGTGCTGGCGCTGGCAGGGTGCTCGCGGGCTGCCGTGACACCCGTGCGGCACTCGGGGACTTGGCGGTTTATGACCCGATTCCCCTGCTAGCCGCGCGCAGTTGGTCACCTGGCGAGGCCGGAAAAGCCGGTTGTTATGACTGGGGTGAGACGCTGGAGGCGCCTATGCACGCCGCAGCCGGCGCTGGCCTGGCTCCGATGACTCGCGGATCATTCCGTTTCGTCACCCGGTGTGCCCGGCGCTTGGGTGTCCCGAGATTGACTGCTGTCCGCGTGTTCTTGGCGGGTGCGGGCTTCCGCAGAATGGGCGGGTGCCGTGCCAGGCGATGCCAGATTCTCGCCGGAGTCTCCGGCTATGACCACGACGACGATCACAACGTTCCGCGTCGATGGGCGGGTCATGGCTTGACCACTGCGGCCCAAACCACTTTCCCGCTGGCATGTTCCGGCTGAAAAGCTCCCCAATCTTCGCTGAGTGCCTCGACCAGCCAGAGCCCGCGTCCTCCTTCAGACTCGGGGTCCAGTTCCTGCCGCGTCGGCATCCGGTTGTTGCCGTCCCAGACCTGCAGGAGCACGGTTCGGTAGTCGGATAGCAGCCACAACCGCACCGGTGGCATCCCAGGTGACCACCGTCCGCCGAACCTGCTCCCGACTAACCCGCGTGAAGCCCTGATCCCGTTAGTCACCAGCTCGGAGACGACCAGCTCCGCCGGATCTGCCAGCTCCTGCAGCCCCCACTCAGCCAGCACCAGCCGCGCGTGTCCCCGCGCACACGGCACGGCCGTGGGCAGGACCCCCAGTTCCAGGTACGACTGCAGCGGCCAGACGGCAACGGCAGCCATCCCTTGGTTGCTCATGGCTTTGGAAAGGAGGACCGGCGCCAGAGCTGTACTGGGGGAACGTGTGCGGAGCCCGCGGTCCCACGGCAGCGCCGGTCCTGCCGGCCAAGGAGATCTAGCTCTCGCGATGCCTGTGGACGGGCACGGAGATTGGTCGCTCGGCTACTCATGGTGTGTTCCACCACCTATGCGTCGGAGGCTGTGCAACGCTGTCTGAGTCATCATGCCTCTGCCGTCAAGATGATGCAACATTGCATAAGCAATGAGAAGAAACCTTGGAGGACCTGTCATGCCAGGCAAGCGCCAGACCCCCACGGTCCGACTCCGCCGCCTAGCGGCTGAGCTGCGGTCATTGCGCGCGTTGTCCGGCCTCACGAGGGAGACGGTCGTGGAGCGCACCGGGATAAACGCGGCGACGCTCTATCGCATCGAGCACGGCCGCGTCCGACCGCAGACCCGCACGTTGCGGACCCTGCTCGACCTCTACGGCGTGGACCAGGACCAACAAGCCGAGCTCGTCTCCCTGCTACGTGACGCACGGCAGCGAGGCTGGTTGCACGCTTATCAGTCGGAACTACCTGAGCACTACACGACGTACATCGGCTTCGAGGGTGAAGCGCACAGCGTGTGGAACTACGAATCTCTGTTCGTGCCGGGCTTGCTTCAGACCGAAGACTACGCACGCGCTGTGATCCGGGGTGGCCTGCCGCACGCGAGCCGCGATGAGGTTGAGCGCAGGGTCGAAGTGCGTATGGAACGACAGGCGGTACTGCGCAACGACAACCCGCTCAATCTGTGGAGCATCGTCGACGAAGCTGCGCTCCGGCGCCAGGTTGGCGGCGCAGCGGTCATGCAGGCCCAACTCCGCTACCTCATGGAGGTGTCAGAGCTTCCGCATGTCACGCTTCAGGTCATCCCGTTCGACGTAGGCGCCCACGCGGGTATGCCAGGCTCATTCGTGTTCATGCAGTTCGCCGAGGCGAGCATCCCGGACGTCATCTACATCGACAGCATGGCGGGCGAGCTCTTTCTCGAAGAGGAAGGCGATGTCCGCCGGTATAGACTCATCTTCGAACATCTCCGTGCAGTGGCTGCCAGCCCGGATGCCTCTAGGTCGCTGATAGTGCCTCTCATCGCGGAGACGTAAGCGAGAGAAGGTGCGGCATGGACGGGTTGGACATCAGACGTGCCGAGTGGTCTAAGAGCAGCCACAGCAGCGCCAACGGCCAATGCATCCAGGTAGCTCGGAACCTCCCGGGCATGGTGGCCGTACGGGACTCCAAGAACCCCGGTGGGCCAAAGCTGATTTTCTCACCCGCCGACTGGCGAACCTTCCTCAGCGGTGTAAAGAGCGGCGATCTCAGGCCGTAGACGATTCGCCAAGCATGTCAACTCCGTGAATCGGGGAAAAGGCTCTGCCAGCGACCCGTGCACGCGTGCTGGCCACAGCTACCGTTCATGACCCACTGCCTCGGTGGTGGTCCTCACTCAGCGGATCCCTTGTGTGCGTCTTCCTGATGCATCCCCTCCGCTGCGGCCTCGGCGAGCAAACGGTAATCAGGACGTGAAAGCTCGCCACGACGGTAGGCGGCAGCTACCTCGTCGAACGATCCAGGGACCAAGGGCTCAGGATCTTCCTGGGCAGCGGCAGCGAATTCTAGGTACGTCTGTGGTACGCGCCCACGTGCTCGTGGCCAAGATCGTTCACGGAAGCGCTGAGCCACTTCTTCTAGGCTCATGGTGCCGTTCCGGAGTGCGGTGATCAACTCGGTAACCTCACTGCCCATGATTCACTCCTGGAGTCATCAATAACCAACATGCCTGTTCCTGCTCGCGTCGACAAGTACCGGTCGACCTTGATCTACCGAGTTGTTGTAGATGGACCAGCCATTGAATCGATGCTTAACAGCATCGAAGTTTCTCATGTTCTTGCTGCCCCATTCTGGGTCTTCTTGATTCTTAGTCACTTCCGGTGGGACATACCTGCCCCCTAAGCCTTTTCCTGCTCGGTAATCGTCGTGACCTTCTCGATGCCTTGACTCTATCCGCTTCAGACTTGTCTCGATGGGAATTTCGACGAAGAGTCCATCAATGCGAGTGTAACCCGCCGAACTTAGTTCGTTAATTCGCTTTAACGTACTTCCCTCGCTGGACATTGTGATATCCCAAATCAGATTCTTACCTTCAGCCTGGGCACGCAAGGCAAGCTGGCTGGCCAAGTATGAGGATTCTTCGTGCACTAACTCGGAAGCTTCCATGGGGGAGAGGCCCTCTACCTCAGGGATCATACCTCGACGGGCCATTTCTTCCTTCATGCCGTCTGGATTGATCATCAGGTACTGTGACAGGTCAATGCCGGCATGTCGAGTCAAGACGGTTGTCTTCCCCGCGCCCCCTAGGCCGCCAGCCACGATCGCCTTGAAGTCACAAGGGACGTCCGCTGCCTTCGCATAGAGATCTTCGATGATGGAATCATGGAGGCGGTCACGCTCCTCTAACCAGACCTCACCTGCCCCGTTGATTGTGTAAGCGCGATCCGTATTGAGGTTCTGCTCATACGCCTTGCTTAGGCCGTCTCGGACGTCGGTGATGTGCTCCGCCCATTCCCTGTCGGTCAAGGGACGCGTTTGGTCGTCGACGGGCCCGCCGCCATCCGACTTAGGTGCTTCCCCATCCGCCGTAGCGGGAATCGACATATTCAGGTCGTCGGGTGGGGCTTCTGAGGGTGCCTCGTCGGATTCCTGGGTTAGCTGGTGACCAGGCTGGTCGTCCGGAGGATCCTCGGTCGGGCGGTTCCCGTACTTGGCAGTTGCGTCAGGCTTGATTCCTGCCTGGTCCGATAGCTCTTCCCGTCTTTCGCTGTCTTCGGGGGCATCCACCCGGGCGTCGCTGTGCGGGGGTTGATCTTCCGTTCCCGAAGAATCGCCTTCGGCAGGCGGCGGTGCTTCCTCTTGACCCGTTGGCTTTGCCTGGTCCGCCGAGTCTCTCTGGTCCACGGAGTCCGATCTGCTCGGTGGCGGTTCGTCTGGCGGGGGGATGTCGTCAGCGTGCTCCTGGCGGGTGCGTGGATCCTTGGTCTCGGCGTCACTTGTCACGGACTCTGCGTATTGCTGCAATCGCTCCTCTTGTCCCCCGTCATCGGCGTGCCTGTTGTCATCCCCAGGATCTGTGACCCGGTCAACGCCCACTTCTCACCTCCCCGTGCCAGGAGTCGCGCCGGCGCGTAGGTAGTCCAGGGGCCAGCGGCAATCGTGAAGCTGGGTGAGCGCCTCGGACAGGCGCTGCTCCCAGTCCTCGTCACCCGATGTCGCGCCGACTGCCGTCTCCAGGGCGGCCGGCCGCGCGGTCCCGAACGCGATTCGCCGCACCTCGGCCGGGTTCCGCTGGTCCGCGTCGTACCAGCGCTGAACCACGTCGATCTGGCGGGTGCATGTCTCGCCGGGGATGAGCCGGCCGGTGGCCGATTCCCAGTCCGCCGTCTGCGGATGCCGGCCGGAACCGGGGGCCTTGCGGTCCAGGGTTTTCAGATCGTCCAGGATCAGGGCCCAGCGGAAGGCCGGGGCCAGCCATTGGGGTTCGGGAAAGACGCACTCGCGTCCTCCATCCGAGATCCACCGGCGCATGGCCGCCGCCACGTGAGACGCCAGCGCGTCCGGGCTGACCCGGGCCGCGAATGTGCTGGCCCGGGCGGCGACCCCGGCGTCCACCGCGTGCGATACGGCGCAGTCGCGCACGCGCGTGTCGCCGGACAGGGCAGAGAGCCGGCCAGCCAGTTCGCTATCGGGGACGGGGGCGGGCATGAGCCACCCGGTCAGATGGGCGAGCACCGCGATCTCGGCCCAGAGCACGAGTCCAGGCTGGCCGACGAGGACCCGTTGGGCGGCCCGCATGTCGCGCAGCGTGCAAGGGGTGGCCACGCAGTCGGGTCCGCACGTGCGCGAGCGCGGGGACACGATGCCGGCCGGGGAGGCCGTGACCGCGGTGGCGGCAGCTTCCCGGGCGGTGCCGTCGGGCATCGCCGCCAGCACCGGGTAATCCATGCCGTCGGTGAACACCGCGGCCTGGCCCGGCGGCAGCGTGACCAGGTACCGGGACTGAGCGTCCGTCATGTTCATGGTCGCCCCGACCATCTCGCGGTCATCGGCCGCGGGGAGACGGTGCACGATCTTGACCGCCGTGTTCTTGACCGCGTCGGGGATGATCTTGGCGGGGATCTGTTCCGCGATGATCAGGCCCTCGCCATACGCGCGGATCTCGGCGAGCAGCCCGGCGAACATCTCCACCGCGTGCGCGGTGGCCCCGGAGCCGCTGCGCTGCTCCTCCGGGCGGCGCAGCAGCCGGTGGGCTTCCTCGAACACCGACACATGGCGCAGCCCGGGGGCGGTGCCCGGACCACTTCCACGGGCCTGCATGCGCAGGTGCTCTACCAGCTGGATCAGCACCGTCCCCATCAGGAACGCCTTGTCACGGTCGTCGCCGACGTCCTCGATCTCGAAGACGACGTTGCGGGCCATGAGCTTCCCGAAGTCGATCGGGTGTCCGCCCTCGAAGAACCGGCCGGTGGTGCCCAGTCGCAGGCTGGAGATCCGGACCGTGATGAACCCGCGCACGTTGTCGGTGATCTCGCGGCCGTAGCCGATCTCGGACACGATCCGCTCGGCAGCGGCCTGCAGATCAGCCAGAGTCGGGTACCGGGGACGGACCCCGGGCGTGACTGGCTCGCCCAGGGCCAGGTCCCAGCCGGCTTCTTCATAGACCCGGGTGACCGCCGCCGACAGCACCTGCGGGAACGGCTCGTCAGCGGCGAACGACGCCAGGAACAGGGCCCGGACCAGATCGGCGTGGGTCTGCAGCGGGAAGCGCCGCCCCGCTGCATCGGCGGCCGGCGCGAGGGGGTTGATCCCCGCCGCGATCTGGTCCGCGTCCCCGGGGCGGATTCGCACCACCCCGCCGGCCGACCCATTCAGCCGCGCGCCCATCAGCCGGTACTCGGCTTTGGCCGGCTCGACGACCAGCCAGGGCAGACCCGCGCCGGACGCCGCTTCGAGCAGCGCCCGGACGGTCTGGGACTTCCCCGCTCCCGTCGCCCCGCAGACGAACGCATGCCGGTTCAGCGACGCCGCCGACACTGACAGGTTCCCGGCCGGGATGCCGTTCCGGTCCAGCACCGTGCCCAGGCGCAGCGGCGACGCCGGGCCCTCGTGTCCCGGCGGAGGCTCCGGGGTCACGTCGAATTCCGGGCGCAGCGTCAGCCGCACGCCCGGCACCTCGACCTCGGGCACCCGGGCCAGAGTCGCCAGCAGCACGGTGCTGCCGTGAAAGGGGAACGCCGCGGTGGAATCCGTCCGGGTTGGCGTACGGACGTCGGGCTGGGCGCTGAGGAGTCCGGGGATAGGTTCCGTTGCGGAAATGGAAGGGGTCAGCGTGTACGGAAGGCCGGTGAGGTCCAGTGATGCGCAGAACAGGCCGGCGACGCGGGCGGCCGTTTCGGGGGTGGCCGCGCCGGCCAGCACGTGCAGCTGCCACAGGCCGGAGGACAGGGCCTGGCGCAATTCGGTGTGGCGCTGTTCGAGGCGGCGGGACTCGACGGCCTTTTCCGGGTCCCGCTCCGCCATGGCCGCGGCTAACCGCTGCTTGCCGGCCACCCGCGCGGCGAAGTCCGCGATCTCCGGCGGGGCCACGGGATCGGCGAGGATCAGCCAGCCGAACGGCCCGTCCCAGGCGGCCAGCAGGCACTCCTCCAGCGGCGCCCGATCGGGTTGGAGGCCGGTGCTGTCACCAGCGAGGAGGCCGTCGGCGATCCCGCCGATCCGGGTCCAGCAGGGCAGCGCGTTCATCGCGGCCGCCATGCCACCCGGCGCGATGAGCTCGCCCTGGGCGCCGGCCGGTAAGGCCAGCGTGATCTCGGTGCTGCCGGGGGAGCCTGAGCTCGCCGGCGGCCGGACGCTGCCGCGGAGGGCCGAGCCGGCCAGCAGAACGTCCACGGGACCGCCGGACGCGACCCTTACCCAGCCCAGGGCGATCGGGCCCGCGTCTGCGTGGCGGCTGATCCCCGCGTGATAGGCGGAGGCTAGCGCGGCGATGCGCTGCGGCCGTCCGGTGTCGCGGTCGATGCCCGCCCGGCCGTCCGGGACCGCATCGTTCGGCCGGCGAGGGATCCGGGTCACGCGGCAGGCGCCGAGGTCAGACAGTCGCTGCCACGCCGTCCCCGTCATCGATGTCCCCAGCCTCGTCCGGCCGAGCGCGCTCGGCGCCTTGAACCTCAGGGTAATCAGCCGGTGCACAGTTTGTGTGCGGACGCCCCCGATCGGGGCGACTGGTTAACCGACAGGGTCGGCGGCGGGAGGGTAGCGGACGGGGACCTTGCTCAGGGCGTCGAGGTAAGTCTTGGCCCAGTAGGCCACGTCATGCTCCAGCACCCGGCGGCGCATCGAGCGCATCCGGCGCCTGGCCTCGGCGGGGGAGACGGTAGCGGCCCGGACGATGGTGTCCTTCAGCCCGTCGATGTCGTGCGGGTTGATGATAAAGGCCGCGTGCAACTCGTCCGCGGCGCCGGTGAACTCGCTCAGGATCAGGGCGCCGGTCTCGTCGTAACGAGAGGCCACGTACTCCTTGGCGACCAGGTTCATGCCGTCACGGAGCGGGGTCACCAGCATCACGTCGGCGGCCAGGTAGTACGCAACCAGCTCATCCTTCGGATAAGACTGGTGCAGGTAGTGGATCGGCGGGTTGCCGACCTCCCCGTAGTCCCCGTTGATCCGGCCCACCGTCACTTCCACCTCGTCCCGCAGGTGGCGGTAGGACTCGACGCGTTCCCGGCTGGGGCTGGCGATCTGGACGAGGACGGCGGCGGGCGGCCCGAGGCGCCCCTCCTCGAGGATTTCGCCGTAGGCATTGAGGCGGTGCAGGATGCCTTTGGTGTAGTCCAGCCGGTCGATGCCGAGCAGCACGGTCTCCGGCTTGCCCAGTGCCTCCCGGATTTGCTGAGCACGGGCCTGGACCTCCGGGCTTTTGGCGATCTCTTCGATGGCGGCTGAGTCGATAGAAATGGGGAAGGCGGCGGCGCGGACGTCGCGCCCGCTCGCGAGGTCTTCCGCGACGCGCTGGCGCCGGAATCCGCGTCCGGCGGAATCGGCGGGAGGGTCGTCGTACCCGGCATCTGGGACGCGGACCAGCGAGCCGCGGGTGGCCAGTCCGGCGGTGCGGCGGCAGGCCCGCAGGAAGTTCGTGGCGTCGCTCTGGCGCTGGAATCCGAGCAGGTCGGCACCGAGCAGTCCGCGGACGATCTGCCGCCGCCACGGCAACTGCGCGAAGATCTCATAGCCGGGGAACGGAATGTGAGTGAAGTGGCCGATGCGCACGTCGGCCCGCAGTTCGCGCACCATCCCGGGGACCAGTTGGAGCTGGTAGTCGTGCACCCAGACAGTCGCGCCGCGGGCCGCCTCCGTGGCGACCACCTCCGCATACCGCCGGTTTACCCGGACGTACGCCTCCCACCAGGGGCGGCGGAACTCGGGCGGCGCGATCACGTCGTGATAGAGCGGCCACAGTGTGCCGTTGCAGAATCCTTCGTAGTAGTCGGCGACCTCTTCTTCCGAGAGGCCCACGCTGACCAGGTGCATCCCGTTCGAGTCGAACGGTTCGGGTGGCTCGCCCGCGGCGCCGGGCCAGCCGATCCAGGCTCCCTCGGCGGCGCGCATAACCGGCTCGAGCGCGGTGACCAGCCCGCCGGGGCTGGCCCGCCATTCGGTCTCGCCGTCCGGGCCTTCGGTCTGGTCTACGGGCAGCCGGCTAGCCGCCACCACGAAGTCATATTCGCCGTACGGAGCCGTGGTCTTATCCTCCCTGCGGCCGGGCCCATGATGTCCTGACCCGTACTGTCCTGAGCCGTGGTGGCCCTGACCCGTGATGGCCCTATCCGTAGTGGTCTGACCTGGTGCGGCCGGGCCACGCGGGGCGGGCAACCATGACGCCAGCAGTTCCCCCCGGCTGGCGGCACGAAACAACCCTATCCCGTGCCTCACCGGGAAGTATGGCCGCGGCGGCCCGGGGGGAAGGGCTGGGGATCGATCCCCATGAGGGCGTCCGGTCGCGCTCACCGGCCGCCGCGGCCCCGCCCGGGCAGGTGCTCGCGGCGCCCCCCGAGGCCTAGCCGCGTGCCCAGGCGTTCCTGCCGGTTGGTGCCCCAGCACCGGCGGCACCGGCGGTGCGCATACGTGTAAATGGATCCATGGGGCCGCCCGGGGGTACCTAAGCCCTTGCAGGCCGGGCAGCGGGTGAACGGGTGCAGGCGCAGCGAAATCAGGTAGCCGATGATAACAAGTGCGCCCAGAACGACAACCCACCCCATGAGACCAGAATGCGCCCGTCGTCTATATGGCGCAAGGGATTACATTGTCGTTCGCCGGCTTGGGCGAGATCGGGCCGGTTGCGCCAGCCTGACCTGGGGAGATGAAGATCGCTCTGAGGGCCAGCGGCGGGCCCGGGACGCCGGGGCTGCTTCTGCTGGGGCGAATTAAATAGGCAGTCTCCGCCCACTTATTATGGTTCACGAAAAAGATCACTAATAAGCTGCCTAGTAGACCTGGCCACGCTTTGTCATGAATTAGGAATGGGGGGCCGGCTGCGTGGGTCAGCCGGGGCAGCGTGGCGTCGTGCGCCGTGTCGTGGCGCGTCGGCCGGGACAGCGGGCCTCAGCCGGGCAGGCTGTCCATGCCCTCGCGGACGCGTTCCGCGGTGGCGTCGAGTTCGTCGCGCCCGGGGCTGCGCGGCTTGGCCTTGAGCCGGAAACCATCGCCCGGGGTGCGCGGGATCACGTGCAGGTGCACGTGGAAGACCTCCTGGCCCGCGGCCACGCCATCCGCGAGGAAGAAGTTCACGCCCTCGCACGGGACCGCGCTGTTCCGCAACGCCCGCGCCAGCTGGTGGGCCGCCGCGAACACGCGCATCCCGGGGTCCACGCCGAGGTCCTCGAGGCTGGCGGCGTGCGCCCGGGGCACGACGAGCAGGTGCCCGGCGGTCAGCGGCCGGACATCCATGAAGGCGACCACGTGATCGTCCTCGTACACCCGGCTCGCCGGCACTTCCCCGGCGATGATGCCGCAGAACACGCACGCCTGCGCCGGACCCGAATCCATGCCGATAGTGTGCCGGACGGGCGGTGTGAGCCACGGCAGGATGACGGCTGCCGCGCCGGCTGGTGACAGGCGTGGCCCGGCAGGGCCAGGGATGAGGTCGATCAGGTGGACGGGCGCGCGGTCCTGGTGACCGGGGCTGGGCGGGGCATCGGGGCCGCCGTGGCGCAGGCGTTCGCGGCCCGGGGGGACCGGGTCGCGGTGCACTATGGCCGCTCGGCCGGGCCGGCCGCCGACGTGCTGGCCGCGCTGCCCAGCGGGGGGCACCTGATGGTCCAGGCCGACCTGGCCGACCCCGCCGCCGTGCGCCGCATGGTCGATGGCGCCGCGGAGGGCCTCGGCGGCCTCGACGTGCTGGTGAACAACGCGGGCGTCTACGCCGCGCGGCCTGTTACCGAGGGAACCTACGAGCAGTGGCAGGAGGCCTGGGAACACACGCTGGCGGTGAACCTCACCGCTGCCGCGAACGCGACCTGGTGCGCGGTCCGGCACATGATCCCGGCGGGCGGCGGCCGGATCATCAACGTCTCGTCCCGTGGCGCCTTCCGCGGTGAGCCCGACCATCCGGCTTACGCGGCGAGCAAGGCCGGGCTGAATGCGCTCGGCCAGTCGCTGGCCCGCGCCCTGGGCCCGCACGGCATCGCCGTCACCACGGTGGCGCCCGGGTTCGTGGCCACGGACATGGCCGCCAGCACCCTGGCCGGCCCCGGCGGGGACGAGATCCGCGGGCAGAGCCCGTTCGGCCGGGTGGCCAGCGCCGGGGAGATCGCCGCCGCCGTGCTGTACCTGGCGACCGCCGAGGCCGAGTGGGCCAGCGGGGCCATCCTCGATCTCAACGGTGCGTCCTACCTGAGAACGTAGTGATCCCGGGCCGGCCCGCCGATTCGCCGATCAGAAATTGAAAATCGAAATGTGTGAAATCAATGCCGGGCGGAACGGCAGGCCGCAGTTCTCGCCGATCCGGCGCGATAGGGCCACCAACTCCCGGGTGCCCGGCCGGGCCGCCAAAGTGAAATGCGGGCAATAGCCGTCGCCGCCGGTCACCACGGTCCTCGTGATGAGGTGCGGCCAGTCCGCCGCGTCCTCGCCGGCCCAGCGTGCCGGGCCGCCTTCCGAACCGGACGCGCCGCCGTCCCCGCCGGCCCAGGGTGCTCCCGTGCGGCCCGGAGAAGCTCAGCTCGCGCGGCGCCCGCCACTCTCAGGGTTGCGGCCGATGCCGCACCAGATAGTCACGTCCGGGGGGGACGGCTCACCGGGATCCGGCCGCCACTGCGGCGGCTCAACCACGCCGGGTTCCAGCAGCTCAAGCCCCTCGAAGAAACGGCTCGTCTGCTCGCGATCGCGCACCGTGGCTTTCGGGCCCTTGAGCCGCTGGTTCATCTTGCGGGTCATCTCGGCCACCGAGTCGGGCCGGATGTCGCTGGCCGGATGGGACACGACCAGGTAACTGCCCGGGGACAGCCCGGCGAGCAGCGAACGGACCACGTCGTACGGGCCGTCCGCGTCCGGGATGAGATGCAGGATGAGCAGCACCATCAGGGCGACCGGGCGGGTCAGGTCGAAGGTGCGGGCGGCCGCCTTGAGGATCACCGCCGGATCCCGCAGGTCGGCATCCACGTAGTCGACGCTGCCATCCGGGCCGC
The DNA here is from genome assembly GCA_025964635.1 of Actinomycetes bacterium. GTDB lineage: Bacteria > Actinomycetota > Actinomycetes > Streptosporangiales > Streptosporangiaceae > RYN-230. The sequence continues at coordinate 12,095 of JAOPYP010000165.1, forward strand.
TGACCATCATGGCGCGGGCGTGGGCGACCACGACCGGGTCGTTGTCCACGTACACCACGCGCGCGGCCGGGTCGACCGACTGCGCGACCTCGTGGGTGTTCGGGGCGGCCGGCAGCCCGGTGCCGATGTCCAGGAACTGCCGCACGCCGCGCTCGCGGGCCAGGAAGCGCACCGCGCGGGCCAGGAACGCCCGGTTGGCGCGGACGTCCTCGACGATCCCGGGGCTGGCCGCGATCGCCTCCTCCGCGGCCTCCCGGTCGGCGGCGAAGTTGTCTTTTCCGCCGAGCCAATAGTCGTAGACGCGGGCGGAATGCGCGCGCCGCACATCTACCTGGGCGGCCTTATCACGGCCTGAAGCCAGCCTTTGCAGCCATTGGCCTGCCACCCGGTACTCCATAACGTGTCGTCACGCCGCCTAGGGCGCAGCATAACGGGGCCAGCGCTGCCAAATAAGACCCAGGGCCGGGCAAAGATGCGCGCCGGTCCCCTACGAGCCGTGAGCAGGACTGTACCGGCTGTGGGCGGGCGACGCGGCGCGCGGCGCCCGGTATACGATCGTGCGAAC
>JAOPYP010000179.1 GCA_025964635.1 Actinomycetes bacterium
TGAACGACCAGGACGCCAGTACCGCCGACGGCAACCCGGTGGTGATCTGGTCGTGCGACGGGCAGGCGGCGCAGAACTGGACGGTGCAGCCGGACGGGACGCTGCGTTTCGCGGGCAAGTGCCTGGATATCCCCGGCCCGGGGACGGTCAGCGGCACCAGCCTGGACTTGCTCTCGTGCAACAGCAGCGCGGCCCAGCAGTGGCGGATCAGCGCCGCCGGCGGTGGTACCCAGCTGCAGAACCCGGCATCCGGGCTCTGCCTGGCCGATCCTGGCGACGCCACCGGCAACGGCACCGCGGCGGTGATGGCGTCCTGCGCGTCCAGCGATCCGGGGCCGGTCTGGCGGGTCCGCTGACCGTTGGCGCAATGGCGGGCCAGGAACGTCCCGGGATGGCACCATGATGTCGTGGGCCTGCAACAGGCGACCGGGCAGAACCGGGTAGACGCGACAGCGTGGGCGGTCATCGAGAGTGCCGCCGACGCTATCGTCGCGTTCTCCACTGACCGCAGCGTCCTGCTGTGGAACCCGGCCGCCGAGCGGATGTTCGGCTGGCCGGCCGGCGAGGTGCTCGGCCTCGAGCCGCCGATCATCCCCGAGGAACTTCAGTCCGAGCAGAACGCGGTGCTGGAACGGGTCCGCAGCGGCGGCCAGATCTCGTTCGTGACCCGCCGGGCCTGCAAGGACGGCACCCTGATCGACCTGCGCATCGACATCAGCGCGCTGACCGGCCGCGACGGCGAGATGCTCGGCTGGGTGAACGTCTGCCACCGCGACGGCGACGATGACGCGGCCAAATACCAGATCGCCCAGCGCGCGCGGGTGATCCGCCGGCTCGGCGACGTGGTGGCCGACATGAACGCCCAGCGTGACCTGGAGGCGGTGCTGGACCGGATCGCGGCCAGCCTGCGCGAGCTGACCACGGCCGACGCCGGCGGCTTCGTGCTCATCGAGGACGGCAAGCTGCGCCTGGTGAGCATGGACGGCCTGCCGGCCAGCCTGCGCGGCCGCAGCGCCGACCTGGAAACCAGCCTGGTCGGCGAGCTGATGCGCTCCGGCCAGACCGTGATGATGGCCACCGGGGAATCGGGCGAGTTCGACGACCTGATCTGGTCCGCGCTGCCTGGCCTGCACACCATCGCGCTCAGCCTGTCGCACGTCGGCGGACGCCCGTACGGCGCGCTTTACGCCCTGTACAGCGGGCGGGAGGTCGGGCACGTCGAGCTGGAGCTGCTCGAGCTGATGGCCGGCCACGCCAGCGTCGCGCTGAGCAACGCGATGGCCTTCGAGGAGGTGGTCCGGCAGCGCGCCCATGAGCGCGCGGTCATCGACGCCAGCGCGGACGGCATCGCGGTGCTGGACACCGACGGCCTCATCCGGCAGTGGAACCCGGCCGCGCACGAGCTCACCGGGCTGTCCGCGGTGGCGGTCACCGGGCGGCCGCCGCCGTTCCCGGTGCCGGAGCCGGCCGACGGCAAGCTGACCCACCGGCTGCCCAACGGCCGCTGGCTGGACGTGCTCTGCAACGAGCTGGACGGCCGGGACGAGCGGGTCATCGACTTCCGTGATGTCACCGCGGCCAAGGAGCTGGAGGAGGCCAAGGACCTGTTCCTGGCCACCACCAGCCACGAGCTGCGCACCCCCATCACCGTGGTCCAGGGTTTCGCGAGCACGCTGGCCAGCCGGTGGGACAAGCTGACCGACGCGGAACGGCGCGCGGCGGTGCAGACCATCGCCGACCGGGCCGGCTCCCTGGGCCGGCTGGTGGAGCAGCTCCTGCTCGGCTCGCGGGCCGGTGCGGACCAGCTGACCGTGACCAACGGGCCCTTCGACCTGGCCGCGCTGCTGCGCGGGACCGCGGTGGCGTTCCGCCCGCTCTCCGAGGCGCACACGCTGGCCGCGGACATCCCGGACAGCCTGCCGCCCGCCCACGGCGACCCGATGGCCACCGACATCATCGTGGGCCAGCTGCTGGAGAACGCGTTCAAGTACTCCCCGGGTGGTGGCACGGTCACCGTGGCCGCCCGGCACGCCGGGGACTGGATCGAGGTCACGGTGGAAGACGAGGGGATCGGCATCGCCTCCGGTGACCACGAGCGGATCTTCGAGCGGTTCGTCCAGGGTGAGACCGGCGACCGGCGCCGGTTCGGCGGCATCGGCCTGGGCCTGTACATCGTGCGCCAGCTGGCCCGGGCCCAGGGCGGGGAGGTCGCGGCCTCGTCCCGCGCGCCCGGCGGCACCTGCATGCGGCTCCAGCTGCGCCCCGCGTCCCGCTGACCACGCGCCGCCTGGCGCGGAACCGCCGCGCGCTGAACGATGCGTGTCTGTCTGGCCAAGCTAACCGGGCGGAACCCGCAAAAGTGGTATGAATCTACCGTGCCTTCGCGGAGCGGCCCTGCCTTAGCTCCCGGCTCGAGTCCCCGCCATCCCGGCCTTCCCGGCCCCATCCCGGGGCGCGCGCACGCGTGCCCCCTGGAGGATTCATGCCAGAAGTCGTGCTCCCGCGGTGGGCGGGAGTGCTCGCGGCCGCCGCGGGCCTGACCGTGGCCGGCCTGGCCGCGGTGCCAGCCTCCGCCTCGTCTCATGCCGTGGCCTCGGGGCCGGTGGCCGCCCCCCGGTTCGTCGGGACCCATCATGTGGCCCGGCTGCCCAGCGGCTTCACCCAGGTCTGCCCCCAGCCCTCGTCGCCCGGCGTGATGCAGTGCTCCATCGTGGTGCACTCCGCGGCGCCCTCAGCGCTGACAGCCAGCCGGCCCGCGTCAGGGACCCTGTCCCCGGGACAGTTGCGGGCTGCCTACGGGCTGAGCTCGGCCGCCAACGCGTCCAACCAGGGCACGGTGGCGATCGTGGACGCCTACCACGACTGGCACGCCGCGGGTGACCTGGCCACGTACCGGAGTTACTACGGGCTCCCGGCCTGCAAGATGTCCACCACGTGCCTGCGCGTGGTCAACCAGAAGGGCACGACTGCCTGGTTCCCGAAGGGCAACTCCGGCTGGGCCGAGGAGGAGTCGCTGGACCTGGACATGGTCTCCGCGATCTGCCCCAGGTGCAAGATCCTCCTGGTCGAGGCCAACAACACGTCGGCCGGCGCCCTTAGCACCGCCGAGGACACGGCGGTGCGGCTGGGGGCCAAGTTCGTCTCCAACAGCTGGGGCGGCTCCGAGTTCAGCACCCAGACCAGCTACGACAGCCACTTCAACCACCCGGGCGTGGCGATCACCGTATCGGCCGGCGACTCCGGGTACGGGGCTTCGTGGCCTGCGGTCTCGCCGTACGTGACCTCGGTCGGCGGGACCACGCTGTGGATGAAGGGCAAGACCCGGACCCAGGAGAAGGTCTGGAGCCAGGATGCCCTGGACGGGACCGGCTCGGGATGCTCGGTCCTGGAGGCCCAGCAGAGCTGGCAGTCCGCGTACAGCAGCGGCTGCACGCAGCGGATCGACAACGACGTCGCCGCGGACGCCGACCCGCGGACCGGGCCGGCCGTCTACGACTCCTACCCACCGTCGGGCCAGGGCCTGCCGAAGGGCTGGCAGCAGCTAGGCGGGACCAGCGTCTCGAGCCCGATCATCGCGGCCGTGTACGCGCTGGCCAACCCGGGCGGCAAGCCAGCCACGGCATCCCTGCCGGCCCAGTTCCCCTACCAGGCCACTTCGGGCCTGCGGGACATCACGATCGGCTCGAACGGCGGCTGCGGCTCCTACCTGTGCACCGCCGCGACCGGCTACGACGGCCCGACCGGACTGGGCGTGCCCAGCGGCGTGAACGCCTTCAGGTAACCGGGCCACCGGGACTGCCCAGTGGCGAGGCCGGCTCCTCAGCCGAGACCGGCCTCGCCGCTCGCCGTCCGGTTCAGCTCGGCGGCCTAGCGGCTGGACGAGGGATAGTTGGCGGTCGTCGCGGCCTCGCGGAAGCGGGGCTGCCCGCCCGAGGCCACCAGGTACTCGTCGAGGATCCCAGGCACGTCGTCGCCGGCCTTCACGATCTGGCCCTTCTCCAGCCAGATGATCCGGTTACAGGTCTCGGCGATCTCGGTCAGCTGGTGCGCGACCAGGAACACCGTGCCGGCCTGCCCGCGCAGCTCGTCGATGCGGGCGTGGCTCTTGCGCTGGAACTCGGCGTCGCCGGTGGCCAGCGCCTCGTCCACGAGCAGGATGTCGTGGCTCTTGGCCGAGGCGATCGCGAAGCGCAGCCGGGCGCCCATGCCGGTGGAGTAGGCCTTCATCGGCAGGTTGATGAAGTCACCGACCCCGGAGAACTCCACGACCCGCGGCTTGGCCTCCTTGGTCTCCTGGG
>JAOPYP010000194.1 GCA_025964635.1 Actinomycetes bacterium
GCGGGACGGCGCTGGCCGACCGGGTGGCCGCCGAGGTGAGCCGGATCAGCCCGGCCCACCCCCAGGTGGTGCCGACCGGGGTGACCGGCCAGCCGGTGCTGCGTGGCGCCATCCTGGCCGCGGTGGAGCAGGCCCGCGCCGAGCTCCTCGCCTCCGTCGCCGGTCCGTGAGGCCACCCGGCCCGCGCCGCCCGGGCCACCCGCCCTCCTGAGGATCGGGTCAGATCACGTTCCAGGCGGTGTGAACGCCCGGCTATTTCAGGATGTTGACCGCGCGGGCGATCACGAGCGCGCCCACGCCCAGCGACACGCACGCCTCCACGATCATGAGGATCTTGGCCCACGGCTTGATCGCGGAGGTATCGGTGGGACTGAACGCGGTGGCGGTCCAGAAGGCCAGCGACAGGTAATCGACAAACCGTGGCACCCAGGCCGCCGGGGCGTAGTCGGTGTGGAGCATCTCCGGGAAGACGAACGCCGGGCCCACGCGGGGATGGTGCGCCCGGGCGGCCGCGCCACCCCGGTCGAGATCCCAGTACCACAGCCCGAAGGCGATGACGTTCGTGGCCCAGATCACCCCGCCGGTAGCCAGCAGCCCGATGGCGTTGTTCTGGAAGACCTTGTTCATGGTCAGGATGTCGGCGATGAGCCGGGCGGCCGCGAACAGGTTCGCTAGCGTGATGAACGCGATGACGATGCCGGTGACGACGCGCAGCCAGGGCTTCTGCCGGTCAATGCGGCCCGGGTCCCCGGCGATCAGGACGGCCAGCAGGACGAGCAGGACAACGGGGACCACCCATCTGGGGTTCACCCGGTACTGCGCGGGCAGCGCCACATGCAGGCCGGCCACGGCCACGATGGCCAGGGCTACTGGCCACCAGTGCTCACCCCGCGCGGCCGCCGCCGGTTTGACCGGGGCCGGCCCCCCGGGCAGTACATCGCCAGTGTTCATGTGCTCCCCATGCCGAACACAGTGACCGTCGCACGGGCCGCGGCCCGCGGGGATCACCCTTAGGGGATGGTGCGGGCGGCCCGCCGCCCGTCCTCCCTCGTGGCGGGTGATCCAGTTACCCCCGCTGGCGGGAGACGCTGATCCCGGTCACACTCGCCGTGGCCAGCTGACCGGGAGAGCGGGGTCCGTTTGATGACCAGTGCCGTTGACGATCAGGACGCCCAGCACGCCGCTGCGGTAGGCCGGCGGTACCTGCTTCAGTTCGAGATGGACACGCTCAAGCAGCGGCCCTTGTGGGTCCGGCTGATCATCGAGTTTCTCGGCACGTTCCTGCTGGTGACCGTGGCCGCCGGGTCCGGCGTTATTAATCATTACGCCGGGGGCGGCCCGGTCACCAGGGCGGCCGCGGTGATCGCCCCCGGCGCGCTGGTGATGGCGCTGATCTATGCGTGGGGCCCGCTGTCCGGATTGCACATCAACCCCGTGGTCACCTTCGCGTTCGCCGCCCGCCGGGTGTTCCCGCCCCGCTGGGTGCTGCCTTACTGGGTGGCCCAGTTCGCCGGCGCCATCGGTGCTGCCCTGTTCCTGCAGGTCGTCTTCGGGGACGTCAGCGCGGGCGGCAACTACCCGATTGCCAAGCCGGGCGGGGACTGGCGGGCGTTCGTGATGGAAATCGTCCTGACGACGATCCTGGTGAGCGTGATCCTGCACACGGCCACGGGGGGCCGCAGCATCGGGCATAACGCCGCGATCGCGGTGGGCTCGACGGTCGCGCTGCTCGGGCTGTTCGCCAGCCCGATCAGCGGCGCGTCGATGAACCCGGCCCGCACCCTGGGACCCGGCATTGTGGGCGCGGATCTCTCGGGCTGGTGGGTGTACGTCTTCGGCGATGTCATCGGCGCGGCCATCGCGGTGGTGATCATCATCATGGTCCGCGGGATGCCGGTCAAGGAAGAAACCGAGGCCGCCGAGGGCGGCGCCTTGCCCTTGTGACCGGCCAGGAAGGCGCAGGCCCATCTGCGTCGCTAGCGGACCGCGCGGCATCCGCGCGCTGCCCGGGTCGCCGTGACCCGGGCGCGGGGGGGAGCGGTCCTCAGGCGTTGTTCCCGGTGCCCGGCCGCTGGCCTAGCCACTCGGCGTAGGACCTGGAATTATCCGGACCGGGTTCCGTGCCACCGGGCAGCGCCTGGGCGAACACGAGGGCGGCGGTGGCCTCGAGTGCGGTGCGGAGCAGATCCGCGGGGCCGGTCGCCTCGAATCCCAGAGACCACCAGTCCTCCTCAGGCGTGCGGATCTCGGTGAGTTCCACCTCGCACTTCGGCTCGTGAACCCCGCGCGGGGCCCGCGCCACGATCCGCCCGCTGGCGAGGGAGAACCGGTTGATGCGCCGCTTCTTGCGCACCGGCCTCCAGCAGGCCGGGTCACCCCTGTCCTGGCTGAGCGGGCCACACAGATAGGACCACTTCTGCCAGTCCTCCATCCGCCCGCGGGCGCGGCCCGGCACCTCGAGGATTCCCGGGCTCCCGCCGTACACCTTGACCTCCAGGGCCTCGCCCCCGCGGATCTTGACCGACAGCCTGCGCAACGGCGGATCGAGGAGATAGGTGTCCTCGCGTGATTCCACCCCGGCCGGGAACCGCCCGAACCATCCGGCCGTCGCGGCTTCAAGCTGGCCCGGGAAGATCCAGCGCACCTCAAGGCTGCGCACCCCGCCGGTGACCAGGCTGTCCGGCTGCGGGCCAGCGATGGGCACAGGCCCCGGCCTCGCCACCCCGCCGTGTGCG
>JAOPYP010000209.1 GCA_025964635.1 Actinomycetes bacterium
CATGTCCAGCACCACCACGGCCGCGCCCTCGGCCGTGAACGCCGCGGCGATCGCGGCGCCCAGGCCGGACGCCCCGCCGGTGACCAGCGCGCGCAGGCCCGTCAGCTGTCCCATCCTCATCCTTTCCTGGCCGCGTCCTGCGGTGCCCGGGCCGCCGGGACCCGGACCCGCAGGCGCTTGCCGCTGCCGACCAGTTCGGCCAGTGCGCCCCAGGTCTCCTCGACCGGGACGGCGGGGTCCACCCGGTGCTGGTAGTACAGGTCTGTGTGGTCCACGTCCAGCCTGGCCAGGCTGGCATCGCACGCCGCCCTCACGTAGTCCGCCCGGCCGTTCACGGTCCGGGTGCCGTCGGGCAGCGACTGATTGCCGAACTTCGTCGCGAGCACCACCTGGTCCCACCGGCCGGCGATGGCCTTGCCGGCCAGTTCCTCGTTCACAACGGGTCCGTAGATGCCCGCGGTGTCGAGAAAGGTCACCCCGCCGTCCAGCGCCGAATGGATGGTGGCGGTCGACTCGCCCGTGTCTCGACGATCGGGCCCGGAGGTGCCGGGCCCTAGGCGGTTGCCGGGCCCGGTCAGGAGAAGCCGACTTCTGAGCGCGGCTGGTAGGGCGATTCGAGTCTGCGTACCTGGTCATCGTCAAGCCGGAGGTGCAGCGCGGCCAGCGCGTCGTTCAGGTGCAGCGGCCTGGTCATGCCGATGACCGGGGCGGTGACCGGCTCCTTGCCCAGCAGCCAGGCCAGGGCTACCCGGGCCCGCGGGCAGCCGTGCTCGGCGGCGATTTCGCCGACCCGGTCGGCGATCACCCGGTCGCTGTCTGGATAGAAGAGCCGGACGTTCTCGTCGCCGCGCTGGCGCTCCGTCACCTCGTCCCAGGGCCGCGCCAGCCGGCCGCGCGCTAGCGGGCTCCAGGGCAGGATCCCGATTCCCTGATCGACGCAGAGCGGGATCATGTCCCGTTCTTCCTCGCGATTGAGGAGGTTGTAGTGATCCTGCATGGCTGCGAAGGATGCCCAGCCGTGCAGGCGGGCAGTGTAGAGGGCCTTGCAGAATTGCCAGGAATGCATCGACGAGGCGCCGAGGTACCGCACCTTGCCGGACCGCACCAGATCGTGCAGCGCTTCCAGGGTTTCCTCGATCGGGGTCACCGGATCCCATCGGTGAATCTGGTAGAGGTCGATGTAATCGGTGCCGAGGCGACGCAGGCTATCGTCAATCTCGCGGAATATGACTTGCCGCGAGAGTCCCGCGCCATTAGGTCCCGGCCGCATCCGGTTGCAGACTTTGGTGGCGATAATGACGTCGCTGCGCGAAGCATATTTGCCCAGCGCCAAGCCGAGGAGCTCCTCGCTGCTGCCGGCCGAGTAGACATTCGCCGTGTCAAAGAAATTAACGCCCGCTTCGAGGGCGAGCTTGACCATCGCGCCGGTGTCGTCTTCGCCGATCGTCCACGGGTCGTCGCCGCGAGCTGGATCACCAAAGCCCATGCAGCCTATGGCGATCCGGGAGACCTCCAGACCAGTCGAGCCAAGCCGGACATATTTCATCGTCGCTCCACCAGAAGAGGGCCCCTATCAGGCTCTGCTCACGGGTCGCGGCGCGCAACCCCACGAAAGGAGGGGGCGCGGACCGCCCGGACGTGCGATGGTCCCGCCTCCTCGTCGGCGACCATAATCAGGATGTTTGATCTTCAAGGCGAGGCATGGAGACTTCAATGGCGAATGAAGGTTCGCGCAGTGAGCAATTCGAGGCGCTGTTCGCGACCGGCCCTAAGGTCGAGCGTCTCGCCACAGGTTTTATGTTTACCGAGGGACCGATCTGGAACCCTGCTGAGCAGTACCTGCTCTTCAGCGACATGCCCGGAGATGTCCGGCGGAAGTGGACGCCGGATGAGGGGATATCTGAGGTCCGCCGCCCCAGCAACAAGTGCAATGGCCTGACCTATGACGCCGAGCTCAACCTGATCGTCTGCGAGCACGCGACCTCGCGGGTCACGCTGGAGTCGGCCGATGGCCAGGTCCGGGTCCTCGCCTCGCACTACGAAGGCAAGGAGCTCAACAGCCCCAACGACGTGGTGTGCACCGACGACGGGTCCGTCTACTTCTCCGATCCGCTCTACGGCCGCATGCCCGGCTTCGGGATCGAGCGCAGCCCGGCGCTTCCGTTCCAGGGCCTGTACCGGATCGACCCAGCCGGGGACCTGCACCTGGAGTCCGACGATTTCGCCGCACCCAACGGCCTGTGCACGTCACCCGACGGCACGCTTATGTACGTCAACGACACCGAGCGCGCCCACATCCGGGTCTTCGACGTCGGGGCCGACGGGAGCCTGAGCAACAGCCGGATGTTCTGCGCCGACATCGGCACGGGTGATCTGGACGAAGGGCCGCCGGACGGCATGAAGGTCGACGCCGCCGGAAACGTGTGGGTCACCGGGCCCGGCGGGATCTGGGTCATCGACCCGGCCGGCGCTCACCTGGGCACCCTCGCGGTCCCCGAGAACGTGGGCAACCTGAACTGGGGCGGCCCGGACTGGAAGACGCTGTTCATCTGCGCCTCCACCTCGCTCTACTCAGTTGCGGCGACCGTGTCCGGCGCGCCGTCGTCATACATGCGCGCTGCGCGCAGCTAGGAGGATTCCCATGGCATCCGAGCAGTTGAAGCTGGACTCCGCGGGCACCGCGCTGATCATCCAGGACATGCAGAACGACACGATCACCGAGGGCGGCGCCTTCAGCGACAGCGGCGCACCGGCGCACGCAAAGTCGCAGGGCGCCGTCGAGCACGTAGTCGAGCTGGCTGCGGCGTGCCGGGAGCGCGGCGTTCCCGTTATCCACGTCCACTACATCGTCGACGAGGGCGCCCCCGGCCTGCAGCTCAACGCCCCCTTGTTCCAGGGCATCAAGGAGGCAGGCGCTGTGGTCCGCGGCACCTGGGGTGCGGCCCCGGTCGACGGCCTCGAGCCGCAGCCCGGAGATCACATCATCGAGAAGATGCGGATGAACGCCTTTCACGGCACCCGGCTGGAGCCGCTGCTGCGTGGCCTGCAGGTCAAGACGCTCCTGATCAGCGGCGCCTGGACGAACATGAGCATCGAGCACACCGCCCGGCACGGAGCCGACGCAGGCTTCGAGGTGTTCGTAGTCAGCGACGGGACAGCGACGATCAGCGACGAATGGCAGGCCGCGGCGCTCAACTACGCACTGACCCGGGTCGGCCAGAGCCTGACCAGCGCCGAGCTCATTGCCGCGCTGCAGGACTGAGGTAGTGGCTGCTGACCTGGCGTCGTCAGGTGCCGTCCCGCCGGCGTGGGCTTACACGTCGGCGGGGCGGGTCATCTTCGGCCGGGGCGCCGTGCACTCGGCCGGGCAGCTGGCCGCCCAGGCGGGGGGCACGGCGGCGGGCAGCATGGCGCTGGTATGCACCGACACCGTGCTCGCTGCCGCCGGTCTGCTGGACCCTGTGCTGGCCTCGCTCAGGTCGAGCGGCCTGGAGGTAGCCGTCTTCGACGGGGGCGAACCCGAGGTAGGCCGGGCGACCGTCGAGCGAGCGGCCCGGATGGCATCGTCCAAGCGGCCCAGTCTCCTGATCGGCCTGGGCGGCGGCAGCAATATCGACCTGGCCAAGGGGGTCGCCACCTTGCTAGCGCACGGCGGCGACCTCGACCGTTACTACGGGGACTCCGCTGTTCCCGGCGAGATCCTGCCGGTCATGGCCATTCCTACCACGGCGGGGACCGGATCTGAGGTCTCCCCGGTCGCGGTGTTCGCCGACGATGCGCGCCGGATGAAGGTCGGTGTCTCGTCCGCGCATCTGGTGCCGGGCTGGGCGCTGCTAGATCCGCTGCTGACGGTATCCTGCCCGCCGTCGGTCACGGCGCACTCGGGGATGGACGCGCTGTCTCATGCCATCGAGGCGCTGTGCGCGCTGGCCTACACGGACACCGAGCCCGACGCCAGCCGGTCGCGGGCGTTCTGCGGGAAGAACCCGTACTCCGACACGCTGGCCCTGGAGGCGGTCAGCCTGGTCGGCCGGTCACTGATCCGCGCATACCGGGACGGCGGCGACCTGCAGGCCCGCGAGGACATGATGCTGGCCAGCCTGTTCGCCGGGCTGGCCTTCGCGTCCGCCGGAACGGGACTGGTGCACGCGCTGCAGTATCCCATCGGGGCCCTGACCAAGACGCCGCACGGCCTCGGCAACGCGCTGCTGCTGCCGGCCGTCATGCGCTTCAACCGGCCGGTCCGGGCCGCAGTGCTGGCCCAGGTGGGCCGCCGGCTTCCGGGCCAGTCCGCGTCACGGCCCGACGAGGCGGCGGCGGATCAGGCGCCTAGCCAGGTTGCAGAGCTGGCGGCAGCGCTCGGCATCCGCGGAGGCCTGGCCGCCCTGGGCGTCGGCGCCGCGGACATCGCGCCGCTCGCGGCCGATGCGGCGACGGTGACCAGGCTCATTCAGCTCAGTCCGCGACCGGTCACCACCGCGGACCTGGAGGCGGTCCTGCGGGACGCTCTCGAGCCGCCGGCTGGCTAGGCCCGCAGCGCCCGATCGCCCGGACGCAGGCGGTGCAAGATCCCCTGCTCTCTGGCCACTCGGACGGCCTGGGCGCGGGAATGAACCCCGAGCTTGCTGAACAGGGCCCGGCAGTATCCCTTGACGGTGCTCTCCGAGATGGCCAGGCTCCGGGAGATCTGCCGGACCGTCAGCCCATCTTCCAGGTTGAGGAGCACGTCGCTCTCCCGGCGGGTCAGCGCCGGCCGGGAGGCGCCCGGTCCGCCCGGCTGCCGCGGGCCGGCCGGGACGAAGGCGCCGTCGTGGATCGCCCGGACGGTGCCGGGCAGATCCGCGGCCTGGCTCTCGGTCAGGAACGCCAGTGCTCCGGCCTCGAACGCGGTCCGCTCCTGCTCGGCACTCTCATAGCCGGAGAATGCGATCAGGCGGCTGCACCGTGCCGCCGGGCAGAGCTTGCGCAAGGTTGCGATCGACCCGCCGAAGACCACCACGTCGCTGACGACGACGTCGAACTCACCGTCGGTCAGCATCGCCTCCAGCGGGTCGCAGATCACTGTCACCTGGGCCTGCGCGGACTGCTCGAGTAGCCGTGCCACTCCCCAGGCGATCAGGCTGCTGTCGTGGCAGACCAGCACCCGGGGTGGCCGCCACGCCTGCCGGCGCCCCAGGACCACGGAGAACAGGGCGCTCACGGTCCTGAGCTCGCCGATATCCTCCGGCCGCAGGGTGGCGGGACTGGCATGCGACACCGATAGGGCACCGAGGGCCTCACCACCGCGCGTCACCGGGATGGAGCATGCGGACCGGAAGCCGGACGCCAGCATCAGCCGGTCCACCGGCCGGCCGAAGTCGGCCAGCCCGCCGATGTCCCGTTCCCAGAAGACGGTCCTGCGCGCCGTGGCGGCGAACATCGAGGAGGCGTCGAAAGGCACCTGGGCCCCGTTGGCCAGCAGGGCGCGGCCGCACGAGCTGACCAGCTCGACCCGCGAGCTGCTGAACACGGCCAGCGATACCCGCGTAGCACCGGCGCCCGCCATGACGAGGCTGAGTGCTCTTTCGACTGACTGCTGGGACGGTGCGGAGAGCTGCTCCGCGACAGTGCTGACAATCTCCATAGACATGCGCCCTCCCGCACTGGTGTCGCCGCTACCGGTCTGGCTGACTCGACTGAGCCGTCGCACGCAGCTGGGCCCAGACCGGGTCGGCCACGTCAATGCCCTTGCGCAGGGCCTGCTCCCGCCGCCGCCTGGCACCGTCGCCCGGCACCGAGACCGGGGTATCGGATGGCGCCGTCGGTGTCTGGCGCACCTGGCCGAGATAGTCAGATACGGGCGTCACCCGGCCGGGTGACGCAGGCTGCAAGACGATGAACACGTCGCCCTTGTTGCACGGATGCGCCGAGTCCAGCGTTCCGCGGACCGCGGTCCCGAGGGCACTCGGAGTCAGCGATCCGACCAGGACCTCCAGGGCCAGGCCGAGCGCGTATCCCTTAGCGCCGCCGAAGGGCGCTATCGAGCCCGTCTTGGCGGCATCCGCGCTGGTCGTCGGCTCGCCGCTCGCATCCAGGGCCCAGCCAGGCTCGAGCCGACGCCCGCGCAGCGCGTAGTCGTGGACCTTGCCCATCGAGATCAGCCCGGTCGACATATCGAGTACTAAGGGATCAGGCGTGGCCGGAATGCCGATCGCCAGCGGGTTAGTGCCCTGCATGGCCAGCCGGCCGCCCCACGGATGAACCAGGGCCTCGCTGATGGTGGTGGCTATCCCGATCTGGCCGGCCCGGGCGATGCTCTCGACGTACCAGGCCAGCATCCCCAGGTGATTGCTGGAATGGATCACGGCGCACGCCATTCCCAGCTGCCGGGCCCGGACGGAGATCCTGTCCAGGGCGGCCATGGCCACGACTGGGCCAAGGCCGTCGCCGCCGTCGACGTCGAGCATCGCCGGCGCCGCCCACCGGTGCTTGCCGACGGCCGTCGGCGCGGCCAGCCCCCGGCTGATGCGCTCGAGGATGCGCGGCAGGCGCAGCAGCCCGTGCGAGTGGTGGCCCCGGAGGTCGGCCTCGACCAGGACCTCTGCCTGCAGCCGGGCAGCTTCCGCCGGGACTCCCGCCGTGGCCAGGGCCCCGATGGCCACGGTCCGGGCCTCGCCGGCGGTCACCCTCATTGCGGCGGGCTCGCCGGGACCGCGGGGCGGGCCGCTGACTCCCGGACCTCGCGCAGGGCGGCCGTCGCCCCCACGCGCAGCAGCACGGCGTCGTTCGCCAGGGCGAGCATCCGGTACCCGAGGTCAGCGAAGGCGATGGCCGCCGCTGCGGAGCCGCAGTAGATGCCGGGGATGACGTCGCGCTCGCGGGCCCGGCGCCCGATCTCGGCGATGGTGTCCTGATGCAGCCCGGGGATCGGACCGAGCCGGGCTTTCTCACCCAGGCTCACGGCGAGGTCCGAGGGCCCGACGAAGGCGACATCGACCCCGTCGACCGACAGGATCTCGTCTAGATTGGCCACCGACTCCATGGTCTCGATCTGAACCGCGCAGACGACGCTCCGATTCGCCCCCGCGGCTGAGTAATCGCTGTCCCACAGCTGGGCCCGGGCCGGGCCCCAGCTCCGGCCGCCCGCTGGCGGGTACCGGCAGGCCGCCACGGCCTGCCGGGCCTGCTCGGCGGTGTTTACCAGCGGGACGAGAACCCCGGCCGCGCCTGCGTCCAGCGCTTTCATGATCCCGGCGGGCTCCGCCGACGGCACCCTGACCAGCGCGGGTGTCCGGGCGATCGCCGCGGCCTGCAGCATGATGATCACGTCCGAGAAGTCCAGCATGCCGTGCTGCCAGTCCATCAGGAGCCAGTCAAAGCCGGAGGCGGCCATGATCTCCGTGGCGTAGGAGCTGGGCAGGCCGCACCAGCCGCCCAGTGAGTATTCGGCGGACTGCGCGGAAGGTGGCAGCATCGTGATGTCTCCCGATTATCTGGATTAACGGACTGATGGGCTGATCAGCGCCTGGTCGGCGGCGCCGAGCTCGGAGGTGACTGCCTCGGGCAGGTAGCGGGTCAGCAGCTCCAGGCCGAGTTCGGCCCGGCGCACCCGCTCCACGGCCATGGCGGTCGCCAGGTCCTGCAAGTGGCCGCCGCTGGGGTAGATGTTCGGAGAGTTGCGCAGGCCGAACTTGAGGTAGACCGGTGCGCAGACAGTCACCAGCTCGGCGATTTCGTAGTAGCGCATGAAACCGCCGAGGTCATCGGGCGCCTCCACGTAGATATCCAGGGGAATGTCCACGGCGGCCCTGATCGAGGCCAGCTGCGGGAGGGTGAGGTCGGTCGGGACGTTATAGGTATCCGCGCCGATCTCCGCGGCGAGCCTGATCGCCGCCGGGTTAGCCAGCCCCATCTGGACGCTGACCTTGAATTGCAGGTCGGCGGGCAGGTCGCCCGCCGCCCGCATCCTGGCCGCCACCGACAGCACCCCGAGGTCGGTGACCAGGACGCTGCGGAACCCGTGCTCGGCCACCCGCCGGATGTCCTCCAGCACGTGGACGAGCTGCTCCGCGCCCCGGGCCTGTGTCGGCAGACCCGCCGAGCCGCTGCTGTAGGCCGCGGCCCCGGTGCCCCAGCCGGCCAGCGGGCGGGCGAAGATGCTGATCTCGACCCCGGCGTCGGCCGCTTGCGCCGCCCAGTCATCCAGCTCGGCCGAGGTGCACAGGAAGCCACCGCTGCCCTGGGACACCCGGTTGACCCGGACGCCGCGGCGGGCCGCCTCCTGCAGCACGCTGGCAAAGACCGCCGGGCCCTCGACGCTCGGGATCTCGACCCGGTACTGGGCCCCGTCGGGAAACCGCTTCTGACTGCTGGCGGCCACGGGCTGGTCGGCCGCCGGGAGCTGGATAGACTCGAGAAACTGCCGGGTTTCGCGCACGTCTCACCTTTGCTCGGGGTGTTCAGGCTCGTGCTGGCTGGCTCCGGCCGGCCGGGATCTCCGCCCGGCCGCGACGGTCACCCGTCCATCGTTTCTCCGGGGAATGCCCGGATCCTCGTCGCGCAGGGTGCTGGCCGCGGTACCCCGGCTGCCTGTCCCCGCCGTGGTCACCCACATCATGTCCGCCCGGCCGCGTACGACCGGGTTCGTCAGCTGGCCTAGGCCGGCGATGCCGATGGTCACCACGTCACCGGCCGCGAGCGTGAACGGCGGCTCGGGGACCAGG
>JAOPYP010000213.1 GCA_025964635.1 Actinomycetes bacterium
CATGTCCAGCACCACCACGGCCGCGCCCTCGGCCGTGAACGCCGCGGCGATCGCGGCGCCCAGGCCGGACGCCCCGCCGGTGACCAGCGCGCGCAGGCCCGTCAGCTGTCCCATCCTCATCCTTTCCCGGCCGCGTCCCACGGTGCCCGGGCCGCCGGGACCCGGACCCGCAGGCGCTTGCCGCACCGTCAGCGCGACCTCGGTCCCGGGCGGTAGCTCAACGTCAAGCCATGGGCCGCCGGCCGCGGCTTCCCGCCCGGCGATCCCCACATCATCGCTGATGCGCTCGGTGTGCGTCCCGGCCTACCCGGGCGCGGCCCACGTGTACCCGAACGCCGCCATGTGCGAGCCCATCACCGGCTCCTGGGCCCGCCGCCCCCCGCCGCCCCGCCGCGCCGAACTCCCGGACCATGATCCTGGGCGATTGGTGCTGTCATTTCGCAGTGATCGCCCAGGATCATGGTGGAGCGGGCTACGCGGTGCTCAGCGGGCCGGAGGACTGGGCGGCGGGCTTCTTCGTGGTACCGGTCGTGGGGATCTCCACGGGTCTTCCCCCGGGCCGCCCTCAAAGAGGGTGGCCTGCGGGTCGCCGCCGATTTCCCGGGCCGCCAGATCCGCCTCGGTATCGATGCGCCCGTCGCGCCGGATGTGGGACACCGCCACTCCACGTTCCTGCAGGACACGCCCGATGAGCAGATGGCGGTGACACCGGGACGGATCCTCCTCGCTGCAGAGCAGGGCGACGCGGGAAGTCCGCGCCCCGGCCAGGACCCGGTCGAGTCCCGTCTGGAACAAAGGGCTCGCCGCCAGCCGCCCGTAGAGCACGTGGCCGTCCTCGTCATAGAACTCGTCCCCCGCTGGACGGCCGCCCAGTTCATGGCCGGATGGGAGATAGCCGACCGCGCACCGGGCCAGGGCTTCACCGAGCTGTCCCGCGTTGAAGTGCGGCACATAACGGGACCGGGGGACGGTGCGCACGTCGGCCACGGCCTCGATGCCGTGCTGCCGGAGAAGGCCCAGGAAATCGTCGAGGGCCACGTTCGAGTGGCCGATGGTGAACAGCTGCGGTGCGGCACCGGGCACGACTGATTCCCCGGTGCCTTCAGGCGTCGCGGGTGGCGTCAGCGATCGCTTCTTCCCAGTGCTGGAGGAACTGGGGATAGCCGGCCGCGAACTGCGCCAGGGCGGCGGCGGCCTCGCCGGACAGGGCGGTGAGGTCGTAGTCCACGGTGGCCACCCGGGCCTGACCCGGGGCCGCGTCGTCGTCCAGCGTGACGGTGACGATGCCGGCGTCCCGGCCGTGGGCGAGGCGGGCGTAACGGACCGACCGGCCGGGCATCCGGGCGCACACCACCCAGGTGGTGCGCTGCTGGCCGTGGACCGTCTCGAACACCGTGCCCGGCTCCGTATCGTCGCTGGCCGGCGCGGGGAACATCGGGTCCCAGCCGTCGGCCCACAGTGTCTCGCCGCGCGGGGTGAACAGGAACAGGGCGGGCTCGTAGCCGGGCGGCAGCCGCACGGATCCGCTGAGCCGCGCACGAGTCAGGGGAGCGGGACCTGCCGAGCCTTGTACCATGGTACAAAGGTAACATGACCACAGTGGAGCGCGTCCAGACCGGGGTCCGGATGGAGCGCAGCCTGCTCAAGGTGCTCAAGGGACTGGCCGAGTACCTCGACCTGTCCCTGGGCGACCTGCTGGAAGGCATCGTGCTGCACGCGTTCGAGGGGGAGCAGGCGTTCGGGGCGCCCACCCTGGAGGTCATCGCGGAGCTGAAGCGCATCTACGGCTGCAGCCTGACCGCCGCCGACAGTCACCAGCTGGGGGAGTCAGAGGGCTAGCCCCGTTCCAGCCAGCCGAGCCGCGCGGCCAGCGCGGCCCTGGCCGCCGGCCAGTCGTCGTTCACCATCGCGTACTGGACCGTGTCGCGCCAGCTGCCATCGAAGCGCAGCCGGTGCTTGCGCAGCACCCCTTCGCGGACCGCGCCCAGCCGCTCGATCGCGGCCTGCGACCTCGTGTTGAAGATGTCGGTGTGCCACACGACGCGGACTGCGCCGAGGGTCTCGAACGCGAACGTCATCATCAGCAGCTTGGACTCGGTGTTGTGCCCGGTGCGCCACCAGCGCTGGCCCAGCCAGGTGTGCCCGATGCCCAGCGCCCGCAGCGCCGGGTTCACCTCGTAAAACGATGTGGTGCCGGCGAACTCTCCAGTGGCCGCGTCGATCTGGGCGTACGGGAGCCGGGCGCCGCGCGCCCGGGCGGCCAGGGCGTCGGCGATGTGCCGGGTCGCATCCTCGAGCGTGACCGGCCGGGCCAGCGCGCCACCCGGCGGGCTCAGCCAGCGGAACACCTCGGCACCCTCCTCGCCGGCGCCCGCGGCGGCGAGGTAGCCGGGCGCGTGCTCCAGCGCCAGCGGCTCCAGCCGGATCAGCCGCCCGGCCAGCACGGGCATCGCCCACCAGAGATCGTCGCTCACGCCAGGCATGATCCCAGCCCCGCCCCGGGCGCCGCCCCATATTTTCGCCCCGGGTGTCACCATGATTGCCCAGGGGTAGGTGGGGGAAGTGGGGCTAGGGGGATTGAAGTGACGGCTGGGCGCGGGCCACGGGCCTGAGCGGGGTGCGGATCCGGCCCGGGAGTCACCGGGCTTCATGCCCAGGCGGGACCGGGGTCGGGGGCGTCGTCGGCCAGGACCGTGCCCTCGATGAGGCCGTAGGGGCGGTCGCCCGGGTAGTAGACCTCGTTGTCGTTGGGCAGCCCGAACGGGGTCAGGTCCACCAGGTAGTGGTGCTTGTTGGGCAGCGCCAGCCGGACCTCGCACACGCCCGGCGCAGCCGCGATGATCCCCTCGCCGATGGCGTAGAGCGTCTGCTGCAGCGAGCAACTGTGGGTCTCCTTGAACGCGAACAGCAGCGCCTCCCGCGCCACACCGAACGCCGCATCCCAGTCCACGTCCGGCGCTCCCGTGCCGCGGGGGCCCGTGCCCCGGTACCGCCACCAGACGCTGACCTGGGTGGCGAGCATCCGGTCGTCGGTGTCCTCGAGCGTCGTGTACTTATCGCGCGGGAAGCCCCAGAACTCGGAGTGCGAGGTGTTCAGCACGGTCAGGTCCTCCAGGCCGGCCACCACGCTGACCCCGGCCCCTTCGTCGTGGACGACCCGGCAGCCCCGGGTCAGCTCGCCGGTCCGGGCGAACGAGTACCCGGGCTCGCCGATCGGGGCCCAGCCGAATTCCTCGACGGACACCCGGGCCCGGGTGATCTGCGGCTGGGTGCCCACGAAGTGCGCGGCGAGCTCCATCCCGAACACCTCGGGCGGCACCGGCCCCAGTTCCTGGGCGAACGCGTACACGGTGTTCTTCTGCGTGTCGGTGGCCAGCACCGCGGAGTTGTCGCCGGTCAGGTGGGTCGCGGCCAGGTCGCCGGACAGGCTGGTGGACACGTTCCAGTCCCTGATGACGTCGCCGCCGCCGGGGCCCGCGCCGCGGGACACGCGCATCACCCGGACCTCGGCCTTGCCGTACCGGTTCGCTCCGAGCTGGACCATGCGGGTGCCTTTCTGTGCTTAGTCCGCGGGGGCCGGGCCCTGACGCAGGGCCAGGTACACGCGGTCGGGACTCATCGGCAGGTCGGTGATCCGGACCCCGGTCGCGTCGCGCACCGCGTTGGCCAGGGCCGGGGCCACCGGGTTGAACGGGGCCTCGCTCATCGACTTCGCGCCGAGCGGCCCGAGCGGATCGGCGGTGCGGGCGAAATACACTTCGGTGCGCGGCACGTCGGCCAGCACCGGGACGTGATACTCCCGCAACGTCCGTGTGGTCACCCGCCCGGTTTCGTCGATGTCCACGTGCTCGAACAGGGCCGCGCCCAGCGCCTGCACCACGCCGCCCTCGATCTGGCCGCGCAGCTGCACCGGGTTGATGACCGTGCC
>JAOPYP010000217.1 GCA_025964635.1 Actinomycetes bacterium
CCGCCAGATAGGCCGGCGGCCTTCGGCGAGCTGGCACGCGTGGTCAAGCCGGGAGGCTACCTGGTGACCGCGTTCAAGGCCGGTGACAGCCAGGTCCGCCGCGGTGGGCGCAGCACCGGCCTTGGTATGCGCGTGTACCAGGTGATTCTTCCGGGCAGTGCCATCACAGCCTCCTCGCGGACTGGGCCGATGGGTTAGCGGTGCCGCCGGTACTGCAGCTCGATGATCCCGTTGCTGGAGGCGGTGCTGGAGACCAGGTCGAGCTGGTAGGACTTGGGGACGCCGTCGAACAGCCGGGTGCCCTCGCCCGCAACGTAGGGGAACAAGCTCACCTGGAGCTCGTCGATCAGGTCGAGCCGCATGAGCGACCGCCAGAGGCTGACGCCGCCCCAGACCACGATGTGGCCGTCGCCGCCTTGCCTGAGCTTGTCGATCTCTTCTGTCGTGTCACCAGCGGCGATGGTGGTGTTGGCCCAGTCGGCCGTCTTCAGGGTCCGGGAGAAGACGACCTTGCGCGCGGCGTTCAGGATGTCGGCGAACGGGTGGTCGGTGGACGTTGTCATGGACCCGGAGATGCCCTCGTAGGCGGTGCGGCCCATGATGTGCGCGTAAGCGCTCTGGAGAAAGTCGAGTTGCGCCGGGTCGTCGGGCTCACGGTTTTCGGGCAGGTCGAAGCAGAACTTCCAAAACTCGGTGCCCTCGTCGGCGAGAAGGCCGTCGAGCGAGTAGTTGAACACTGTCGCTATCAGCTTCCGCATGATCAGAACTCCGTGGTCTCGGGTCGTCTGGGGACCGTGCTTGCCAGGGAACCTGCCTGTCCCGGGCCGCAGTGGTCGCGGCGTCTGCGGCCTGCCGCTAGTGGTTCAGACGCCACTGCCGCCCGAAAGTTATCGGTGCCCGTCACTTTGGTGCCTGCTGTCGAGCTACAGATCAGCCAGATCTGGACGGCCGGCGCCTTGATCGGCTTCGGGGGACCAGTAGGCCGCCGATGAGCAGGGTTACTTCGGGGGTGATTTGGCTGCGTTGGCCAGGTGGTGCGCGACGGCGAGTCCCCAGGGGACGCCGAGCAGGAGAACGAGCGCCAGGCCGAGGAGAAGCGGCGTTGGCCGTGCGGCGCCGACGGCGAGGCAGGCGCCGGCTACTGCGGCGCGCGTGCGGGTGAGCGGCTGATACAAGGCTGGGTCGCGTTGCCGGGCTTGCAGGCTTGCGGATACCAGCATCGTCGCGCACAGCACGACGGCGGCGCCCGCGGACACTACCCATGCCGTGGCGAGGGGGGTGCGGGCGTCGTGGGCGTGGTCGACGAGGCTGATCATCGCGGCGCCCATGGTGGCGATGGCGGCTGTGAGGGGTAGGTGGCTGAGCATCCACTGGGCTGTGGCCGGCCGTGTGGGCCTGGGGTGGCGCTGTCCGGCGAAGTCGAAGTATGTCCACCAGGCGCCGAAGCCGACCACGACGGCGACCAGCCCGACGCTGAGGGTGAGCCCGCTGATCGGCTGGCTCGCCAGTCCGGCGACGACACCGGTGAGGGTTTCGCCGAGCACGATGATGGTGAGCGTCCCGAACCGTTCGATGAGCGCGTCGGTGACGGTCAGCGAGGCCCCCGGGCTGGCCGTCAGGATCACGGCGGCGAATACGGTCAGGTAGGCGGCGTCGAGCAGGCCCCAGGCCGGCACGCGAGCACTGGCGGGCAGCAGGGCGGTGCCAGCTAGCAGGACGGCGCAGGCAGCGGTCCCGGCGACATACAGCCGGCTCGACCGGCGGTATTCGGGGCGGTCGCCGCGCGCGGCCAGCAGCCAGAGTATGGCCAGTACCGCGAACAACACTGCTGCGGCGACGGCGAACGCTGCTCCTCGCGCTCCTCCGGCCTCGGGGATGCAGGCGCCCATCGCGGCGAGCACGAGGATCTGGACCAGGAACGTGCTGCGGCTGCGGGCGTCATCGTGTCCGTGCAGCTCGTGGTGAAGGCTGCCGTTGGCCCAGGCGATCCACACCAGCGTGAACACCACGGCGAACTCGCCTAGGCCACGCCAGGTCAGGTGCCCGGCGAGATGGTGGGCGGCCTGGGCGACCAGCACGACCACGGCCAGGTCGTAGAACAGTTCGAGCGGGCCTACCACGCGCTCGCGCGGCTGCTCGCCGTGCGGGCGGGGCGGCTGCCACAGCGAGCGGCGCAGCCGAGCCCAAAGATCTCGGCGAGTAGTTGCGCCGACGCCGGGTCCGGGCACTGGCTGGGTCGTCAGGTCGCGAACGGCCGGGTTTCGGTCCAGTTGACCATCAGCCGGCGTTCGGCGAACAGCCACTGGCCGTCTTGCTTGACTAGTTCGTCGAGATAGCGGATGGACGCGATCATCATCGTGCGCTGCCCGTCCTGGCCCACCTTGAGGTGATGGGCCAGGCAGTAGCTCTCGCCGGTCGCCCGGTCCCCGTCCAGCAAGATGGTGCTCTGCCCGTTGAAGTGCATGGTGGCGACGTACTGGTTGAGGTCGTCGAACACCGGGGCCAGCGACTCACGTCCGTGCAGCTCCTGAGTCGGCTCCGCGGCGGTCGCGTCCATGAACACCAGAAAGCGGGTGTCGCCGGTAAACAGGGCCATCTGGCCCTTGGCGTCGCGCCGGTCTGCACAGTGCGCGTAGGCGTCGATCAGCTCGCGGATCGCCAGCCGGTCGGCGGCCTCCTGTGGCGAGATAGTCGTATGGGATGTCATGCTCAGTCCTTTCGCGGAACTCGGCCTATTGAGCGAGCCCGTGTCGGGTCACCGCCTGCTGTGAGATCAGAGAGCGCATGCCTTCGGGGATTCAGAATCTGTGATGACGAATCGGCTGACTTCCGGGTCGGCGAGCTTCTGGCAACCGGACTCAATCTGGTCCAGGCTGATCTCGGCCGATACCACTGACCGCCGCGACTTATCCGCGGCGCCTGATGCGCCCCGCTCATTAGCGTGACGCCGTTCGGGCACTGGCACGGGCGTCCCGCGAGGCAAACCGCGCATGTCCCGCAGCTCTGAACCAGGCACGCCGCTACGTGGTCACCAGCCTCGAACTGTGTTACCTGCGGGCTAATCTCGACCACGATCCCCGCGACCTCGTGCCCGCATAGCACCGGCATCGGGACACGCTGACGTCCTGAGTGGCGATCGTCAGATCAGTGTGGCAAAGCCGGGAGGCCCTGACATCGATGAGTACTTCTCGCCCCAGAGGATGAGCCAGCTCCACCTCAGCGATCTTGAAACCTGCGCCAACGGCGTCAACGACTGCGGCTTGCATCCCTCCTCCTCGAGCACGAGCCCGGGCCGTGGCCAGATGGTCGCGACGGTCCGACGATATATGAAGGTAGACTGCGAAGGCAACATTCACATCTCAGGATGCGCGAGCTAGTAACGCTTTTGGGAGACGATGGGCAGGTGAGAGTTGAAGGCAACCCTTCACCGATCGACCAGGCTGCTGTCGCAGCTCAGCTTCGGGCAGTGACTGTCGGGCTCATCCGGCGGTTGCGGTCGACGGCCAGCCCCGGCGACCTGACCTGGTCGCAAGAGGCTGCTCTGCTCAGACTGGAGACCGGCGGACCACAAACCACCTCACAGCTGGCTCGGGCTGAGGGGACACGTTCGCAGTCAATGGGCGCGATTGTGGCCATCCTTGAGGCTCAAGGGCTCGTGGAGCGAACGGCAGACTCCAACGACGGCAGGCAGAGCATCGTCACCGTCACCGACGCGGGCCGACGCGCGCTCGACGACGCCAGGGCGGCGAAGCAGGACTGGCTGGCCGAACGCCTGACCCACGAGCTAGATCAGCACGAACAAGGCGTTGTTGCCCAAGCCGTTCCCCTGCTCCAGCGGATCGTCGATTACAGCAGCGAAAACTCACCTGGCAGTCCGCTGTAGCGGACCTCAGTAAGTAATACCGTCCGCAACTCTTTAACCATGTCCTGCGGGAGCTCCAGGACACTGTCATGGGGCCGTGTTCGGATCGGTGTGCGGCGCGTCAGTAGCGAAGCGCTGCAGGGCGGCGGTCAGCGCGGGGAGGTCGGCCGCCTGGAGGTGGTCCAGGACGTGCCGGCGCATGATGGCCAGGTGGGCGGGCCAGGTTTGGCGTAGCCGCTGTAGTCCGGTCTCGGTGAGTACGGCGTTCCAGCCGCGGCCGTCGTCCGGGCTGCGCTCCCAAGGCACCCTCGGTAGGCTCGCCCGCCCACCCAGCCCAGTAAGAGCAGGCTCTACGGCTGGCTCATGCCGGCTTACAGGGACCCGAACAGCTCCTTGCTCCGCCAGCACCTACCCCACCGCGACGGCCACGAATTGATCGAAGCTGCCGAACGATTGGGGTGGGCGAGCTGGGAAGATTGCCAGACAGTAGCCCCAGGTGCCTGCTCGTGGCTCGCAGCCAGGCTGGACGCTGGATGAGGATGCGATCAGCCGTGATCCAACCGAACCTGCCCCTGGCGCGGCCTCATTGCGGCAGATGAGGGCATCCGGTTCGGCCGTGAACGGACTAATTAGTCGTACACCAGTTGCAGCTCCGCCGGTAGATCGCCAGCCCTGCTTGATAGCCACCCAGGCGGGCCGTCAGACTGGCGGATGCTGGTGATACATCGCGGTGAGGCGGGCCTGGAGTGCGGCGTGGCGGAACTGGTATAGGGCGCCCGCCTGCCGCAAGACCTGCCGGGCGAAGGCATCTTCAAGCAACCGCAGGAAATGCACCCGGCCACCGCGCTG
>JAOPYP010000168.1 GCA_025964635.1 Actinomycetes bacterium
GCGCCCGCCCGGTCCGCAGCCGAGCGCACCGCGGCCTCCGGCCGCCTGCTCCAGCCGGCCGGACGGACCCGCGGCGCGGTCACCCGCTGGGGCGCCGCGCCCTTCCGGGTGCTGCAGCGGGCTTTCCCCGGCGCGGGCACCGGCCTGGTGGTGATGGCCCGGCACGCTGGCTAGCGGCCGGGCCGGGGTCAGAGGCCTTCGTTGATGAGGCGGCCGGCCTGCTCGTACTTAGCGGGCTTGCGCTTCTTGAAGTAGAACGCGGCACCCACCCCGAGCAGCACGACCGCCAGGTCGATCGGGCCGAGCAAGTTCGCGTAGCCGAAGCCGCCGCCGAGGAAGCTGATGTTGTCGAACAGGAGCCAGACCACGGCCGCCTGGGAGATCAGCGCCAGCGCCGGCGCCAGCCGGGTCTTCCACCAGTGCACCTCGTCGCGGTGGTAGCGCTCGTAGTAGACCAGGATGGCCAGCGAGACCAGGGCCTGCACGGACAGGATGATGATCACGCCCATCACGGCCATCAGCCCGTACAGCTGCAGGTAGGCCTGGGAGGCCGGGTCGTTGCTGCCGGTGAACACCGCGAACAGGACGATGATGATCGCGGCGATCACTGACTGGACGATCGACGCGATGTGCGGGCTCTTGAACTTGTGATGGGTGCGGCCCAGCGCGGACGGCAGCAGCCCCTCCCGGCCGAGTGAGTAGAAGTACCGGGCGGTCGTGTTGTGGAAGGCCATGCCGCAGGCGAACGAGCCGGTGATGATCAGGTAGCTCATGATCGAGGCCACCCAGTGGCCTGCGTACTGCCTGGCCGGGGTCAGGTAGAAGTTGGCCGCGTTGCCCTGCGCCTGGGCGACGGCCGCGTGGATGGTCGGGTAGCCGCCCAGCGGGGCCCATGAGGTGATCACGTAGAAGACGCCGAGGCCGATCACCGAGATGTACAGCGCGCGCGGCACGATCCGCTTGGGGTCGCGGGACTCCTCGCCGTAGTTCGGGGCCATCTCGAAGCCGACCCAGGACCAGAACGCGAAGAACAGCCCGATGCCTACCGCGCCCGCCACCAGCCCGGGGGAGGCCTGGAAACCCTTGAACGCGTTGACCGGGTTGACCGCGCTCCAGTTCGTGTGCCCCTTGCTGAACATGAAGATGTCGAAGATGAGCAGGATCGCTATCTCGCTGATCAGCCCGATGGCCAGCAGCATCGAGGACAGCCGGACGTCGAAGAACGTCAGGGCGGAGATGACGACCACCATGGCCAGGGCCAGCCACGGCCAGCTGATGTGCACCCCGAACGCGTTCAGCTTCAGCCCGAGGAAGTAGGCGAAGCCGCCGCACAGGGACGCCTCGAACACCGAGTAGGCGACGAGGGAGCCATAGCCGGTGCCGATGCCCAGTTCCCGGCCCAGGCCGTGGCTGATGTAGGAGTAGAACCCGCCCGCGCTGGTCTTTTTCCTGGCCATGGCCACGTACCCGACGGAGAACACGACGAGCACGATCGTGGCGAACATGAACGCGGCCGGGGCGCCAACGCCCTGGCCGTAGCCGACCACGATCGGGGTGTTGAACAGCATCGCCGAGATCGGCGCGGATCCGGTCACGGTCAGGAAGAGCACGCCGCCCAGTCCGACCGCTCCCTTGCGCAGCTTCGGGACCTCGGTGCGCTGGGAGACGTCGAGAGATTCCTCCATGCCCTCAATACCGCCGACCCGTGGAAGCTCGGACCGTGCCATGCGTGCCCTCCCCAGAGGATCGCCCGGTACGGCGAGGTCGCCGCGCCTGCAGCGCTGTGGTCAAACCGACGTCAAACGGTTGAGGAACTCCTTGTGGGACAGATCACAGCGCGGACGGTATCAGCAGGTAGAAATCATGACAAGAGTTTTGGTTCATGAAATATGGACTTAACCTCGACCTCTTGACAGGCAAAGGTTAGAAGGGTACGTATTTGGTCAGACCAAAGCAGACCGGACTGGCGCCCGGAACCCGGAGGTGACATGGCCGAGGAGCTGATCGCCTTCCCGTCCAAGGCCGAGATGCTCGACCGGTCCAGGCAGTTCTGGAATCCGGACAAGACCCAGTTCTGGATGGACTCCGGCGTCCCGCTGGTCATCGACCGGCGTGAGGGCTACTTCATCTACGACGTCGGGGGCAAGCGGCTGATCGACGTCCACCTCAACGGGGGCACCTACAACCTGGGCCACCGCAACCCGGAGGTCGCCGCGGCGGTCACCGCGGCCATGCAGCGATTCGACATCGGCAATCATCACTTCCCGTCGCTGGCCCGCACGGCGCTGGCCGAGGCGCTGGTGAACACCGCGCCGCCCGGCCTGACCAAGGTGGTGTTCGGCAGCGGCGGCGGCGAGGCCATCGACATCGCGCTGAAGACCGCCCGCCACGCCACGAAGAAACGCCGGATCGTCTCGATCGCCAAGGCCTACCACGGGCACACCGGCCTGGCCGTCGCGACCGGCGACGACCGGTTCTCGACCCTGTTCCTGGCCGACCGGCCGGACGAGTTCACCCACGTCCCGTTCAACGACCTGGCCGCGATGGAGGACGCGCTGCGCGGCCGGGACGTGGCCGCGGTGATCATGGAGACGATCCCGGCGACCTACGGGTTCCCGCTGCCCGCCCCGGGCTACCTGGAAGGCACCAAGAAGCTGTGCGAGCGGTACGGCGCCCTGTACATCGCCGATGAGGTGCAGACCGGGCTGATGCGCACCGGCGAGCTGTGGGCCATCACCAAGCACGGCATCGCGCCGGACATCCTGGTCACCGGCAAGGGCATCTCCGGCGGCATGTACCCGGTGAGCGCCGTCCTGGTCAGCGAGGCGGCGGCGGGCTGGCTCAGCGAGGACGGGTTCGCCCACATGTCCACGTTCGGCGGCGCCGAACTCGGCTGCATCGCGGCCCTGAAGACCCTGGAGATCACCTGCCGGCCGGAGATCAGGTCGCTGGTCTTCTACATCGCCGACGTGCTTGGCCGCGGGCTGCGCCGGATCCAGTCGGCCTACCCGGACTGGTTCACCGGGATCCGGCAGGACGGCCTGGTCATGGGCCTGGAGTTCGGCCACCCGCAGGGCGCCAAGTTCGTCATGAAGCGGCTGTACGAGCACGGGGTGTGGGCGATCTTCTCGACGCTGGACCCCCGCGTCCTGCAGTTCAAGCCGGGCCTGCTGCTGACCCCGGACCTGTGCGCCGAGCTGCTCGACCGGGCCGAGGTGGCCATCGCCGCCGCGCGCGACGACGCGGGCTCTGCGCGCCCGGGGGGACGACCCCCCGCTCTGCCTGCCCGGGGGACTACCCCCGGAGCCCCCGGCCCCCGCGAATCGCCGGCTCGGAGAGACCCGCCTTCGGCGGGCCCCGCCTCGCCAGCGAACGGGCGGTGGGTGCGGTGATGAGCGAGGCTCCCGTTACCGCCGGCTTCGACGGGCCCATTGCTATCGACCTGCTCACCGACCCGGCCGGGGTGCCGCGGGCCCGGGCCATGCTGCAGCGGGCCCAGTGGGCCGCATCCGCGTTCGCCCGCTACGACCGGGCCGCGGTGGACCGGATCGTCGCCGCGGCCGCGGCCGCGGGCGCCGCCCGGGCCCGCGAGTACGCTGACTGGGCGGTCCGCGAGACCGGGTTCGGCGTAGCCGAGCACAAGGTCATCAAGAACCTGGCCAGCACTACCGGGCTGGCCCAGGCCTACGCCGGGCACGACTACGTGACCCCCCGGGTCGATCCCGCCGCCCGGATCGTCGAGATCCCGCGCCCGGCCGGGGTGGTACTGGCCCTCACCCCTTCGACCAACCCGGTCGCGACCGTGTTCGTCAAGTCGCTGCTCGCCCTCATGACCCGCAACGCGGTGGTGGTCAGCCCGCACCCGCTGGCCCGGGAGTGCTCCGCCGACGCGGCCCGCGCGCTGGCCGACGCCGCGGTGGCGGCGGGCGCGCCGGACGGCGTGATCCAGGTCGTGGACGAGCCGTCGGTGCCGCTCATCAACGCGCTGATGACGGACGAGCGGACGAATCTGATCGTGGCGACCGGAGGGGTCGGCGTGGTCCGCGCCGCGTACAGCTCGGGCACGCCGGCCATCGGGGTGGGGCCCGGCAACGTGCCGGTTTTCGTTGCGGACGATGCGGACCTGCCGGAAGCTGCGCGCCGGATCGTGGACAGCAAGAGCTTCGACAACTCGATCCTGTGCACCAACGAGTCAGTGCTGATCGTGACCGAGGCGGCCGCCGGGGCGCTGCTGCGGCACCTGCAGCGGGCCGGTGCGTACCTGCTCCCGCCGGAGGACCGGGACAAGGTCCGCGACCTGCTGTTCCCCGGCGGGCATTTCGACACCCGGTTCGTCGGTAAGGACGCGACGTGGATCGCCGCCCAGGCCGGCCTGCGGGTGCCGGGCACGAGCCGGGTGCTGCTGGCCCCGTTCCCCCTGGTCGTCCCCGAGGAGCCGCTCGCGCACGAGAAGCTCTGCCCGGTCCTCGGCCTGACCCAGGTCGGCAGCGTCCGGCACGGCATCGGCGCGGCGCGGGCGGTCCTCCGGCTCGGCGGCCGGGGCCACTCGGCCGCGATCCACGCCACCGACCCGGCGACGATCATGGAGTACGGGGCCGCGCTCGAGGTGCTCCGGGTCGTGGTGAACGCCGGGTCCAGCCTGGGCAGCGCGGGCATCGGGACCGGGCTCGCCCCGTCGATGACGATCGGGACCGGGTTCTTCGGGCGCTCCTCGGTCGGCGAGAACCTGCAGCCCAAGCACCTCGTCCAGTGGACACGCCTGGCCTATAACGAAGACCCGGCCGTGGGTTTCGGCGACTTCACCGGACTCGTGCCCTGGGAGGCGCCCACGGGGGCAGTTCCGCCCTACCCGGTGGCCTCGAACCTGCGTGATCATGGAGGACGGCCGCAGACCGGTCATCCTGTCCCGGCAAACAAGACACCGGGACAGGATGACCGCGGCGCGGCCGCTGGCCCCGCACGTCCGGCTGGTACCCCGGGTGGCACCGACGCCGACATGGAGGCACTGCGGGCGGAGATCAGGCGGGTCGTGCTCGAGGAGCTCAGGGGGATCGTGGGGGATGGGCGTGGGTGAGTTGCGGTCGTTCATCTTCCTCGATCGGCTGCAGCCGCAGACGATGTGCTACCTGGGGTCGTGGATCCGGGGGAGCCTGCCGCGGAGCAACGACGCGGCGATCGTGGTCGAGGTCGCGCCGGGGCTCGACGTGGAGCCGCTCACCGATGTCGCGCTGAAGTACGCGGGCGTGCGGGCCGGGATCCTCGTGGTCGAGCGGCACTTCGGGTACCTGGAGGTGCACGGGAGCACCGACGAGGTCCGGGCGGCCGGTTCCGCCGTGCTCGACACGCTGCGCGCTTCGGAAGCGGACGCGAGCCCGCCGCAGATCCTGGCGTCGAAGATCGTCACGATGATCGACCCGCAGCACGCGTTCCTGATCAACCGGAACAAGATCGGCTCCATGGTGCTGGCCGGGGAGTCGCTGTTCGTACTGGAGATGCAGCCCGCCTCGTACGCGATCCGCGCGGTCAACGAGGCCGAGAAGGCGGCGCGGATCAAGGTCGTGGACTACCGCATGATCGGTGCGACGGGCCGGGTGTACCTGTCCGGGTCCGAGGCGGACGTGCGGCAGGCCGCCGAGGCGGCCGAGCACGCGTTGGGTGGCCCGGCATGACGTCCGGTGCGGATCCCGAGATGCTGCGCGCGCTGGTGCGCGAGGCGCTGGCCGACCTGCTGCCCGCCGCCCCGGCGCCGGGCCAGGCTGGCACCGTGCCGGCGCAGCCGGGTCCGTCTAGCACCGCGCCGGCGCAGGACGGGGCGGCGTACACGGTGCGGGACGGGGTCGGCGCGGTGGAGACCGTGAGCGTGCGGAGCGACCAGGAACTGGCCGCGTTCGTGACCCGGCTGCTGCACCTGTTCGAGAACCCGCGGCGGCGCGACGACCTGCGCAGTGGCCGGCTCCGGTTCCGCCTGGCGGCCGGCGGCACGGTGCTAGCCGGGCCGGGCCGCTCCGCGCGGCCGGTGCACCGCATCGACAAGGGCGCGGTCACCGAGGCCGTGGTCCGCGACGCGGCCCGGGCCGGGGCGCGGCTGGTGCTGGGCCGGCGCGCCGTGCTCACGCCGCTCGCCCGCGACCGGGCCCGGGCGGCCGGGGTCGAGATCGAGAAGGAGCGCTGATGGTAACCGCGACGGTGGTGGGAAACGTCTGGGCCACCCGCCGGCTGGCCGAGATCCCCAAGGGCGCGTTCCTGGAGGTGGAGGCGGACGGCAGCGGCCAGCGGTTCGTCGCCTTCGACGTCCTGGGCAGCGGCATCGGGGAACGGGTACTGGTCGTCCAGGGCTCGGTCGCCGCGGCCTGGTTCCCGGGTGAGCCGCCGCCCGTCGACGCGCTCATCATCGGCTCCATCGACCCACCGGGCAACACATCATGATCATGACTTGAGTGCCGTCCCAACGGCACAGCAGTCATGATCACGACAGTCAGCAGAGGAGAGAACCGTGGCGGACAACGCGATCGGGATGATCGAGACGAAGGGCTACGTGGCCGCGCTGGCGGCCGCGGACGCCATGGTCAAGGCGGCCAACGTGGCCATCGTCGGCCGCCAGGAAGTCGGTGACGGCCTGGTGTCGGTCACCATCGTCGGCGATGTCGGCGCGGTGAAAGCGGCCACCGAGGCGGGCGCGGAAACGGCCAGCACCGTGGGCGAGCTGATCTCGGTGCACGTGATCCCGCGGCCGCACGCGGAGCTCGGCCGGCACTTCACCATCCGCGGCGAGTGAGCACGGCGCCAACCGTGCCGCCGACCGTGCCGCCGACCGTGCCGCCAACCGTGCCGCCGACTGGGCCGCCGATCGTGGCGCGGGCCGCGCCGCCCCTGGCCCAACTGCGGGTCCACCTGCTGGTCCGGGATCTGCAGCGGCAGTTCGCGGCGTACCTCGGCACCCCCACCCGGGCTCGCGGCTACCCGCCGATGCAGGGCGAGCACTCGCTGATCGTCGAGGTGGCCCCGGCGCTGGCCATCGAGCGGGTGACCGACCTGGCGCTGCGCGCGGTGCCTACGGTGGAGCCCGGCATCCTGTTCGTCGAGCGGCAGTTCGGCGTGCTCGAGGTGCACGGGCCGGACCTGGCCGACGTGGAGCGGGCCGGGCAGGCCATCCTGGACGGGCTGCACGCCAGCGCGTCCGACCAGCTGCGCCCGGAGATCCTGTTCTGCGACGTGATCGAGGACATCACCGACCGGCAGGCCATCATCATCAATCGCAACCGCGGCGGCTCAATGATCATCCCGGGGGAGACGCTGCTGGTCTGCGAGGTCACCCCCGCGCTGTTCGCGGCCCTCGCGGCCAACGAGGCGGAACGGACAGCGCCGGGGGTGACGCTGGTCGATGTGTCCATGATCGGCGTGGCCGGGCGGATCTACCTGAGCGGGCCCATGGACCAGATCACCGCGGCCCGGGACACGATCATGGCGGTCCTCGGCGGGGTCGAGGGCCGGGGGCACGAGAGCGGGTGAGGGTGGGTGAACGACGAGCCCGGCACGCATGACCTGTCCGGCGGCGGTGACGTGCTGGACCGGATCACCCGGTTCGCCGGGCGGGCCGCGCAGGCCGGCGGGTGCGGTCCCGGCTCGGCCGTGCGGCTGCTCAACGTGTCAGAGAACGCCACCTACCTGGTGCAGGACCCCCGCGAGGGACCATCCGTCCTGCGGGTGCACCGGCTCGGGTACCACACCGCGGCCGAGATCGAGTCCGAGCTGGCCTGGATGGATGCGCTGCGGGCCGAGGCCGGGGTGCGCACGCCCCGGGTGCTGCCCGCCCCCGGTGGCGGGCGGGTCATGACCCTCGCCGACGAGACAGGGCAGGAGCGGCACTGCGTCCGCTTCGAGTACCTCGCCGGCACCGAGCCCGCCGACGACGACGCCGCGCACTTCGCCGAGCTGGGCGAGATCACCGCCCGGATGCACCAGCACGCCCGGCAGTGGCGGCGGCCACCCTGGTTCACCCGGTTCCACTGGGACTATGACGCCGCGTTCGGCACCCGGGCCCGGTGGGGGCGCTGGCAGGACGGGATCGGGGTCGGGCCGGCCGAGCACGCGGTCCTGGCCCGGCTGGACCGCGTGCTCCGGGACCGGCTGGCCGCGTTCGGCGCCGGCCCGCAGCGGTACGGGCTGGTGCACGCGGACACCAGGCTGGCCAACCTGCTCGTGGACGGCGGCCAGGTCAGCGTCATCGACTTCGACGACTCCGGCTTCAGCTGGTACCTGTACGACGTGGGCACGTCGGTGAGCTTCTTCGAGCATCAGCCGCACGTGCCCGAGCTGATCGACAGCTGGCTGTCGGGCTACCGGCGGGTAACCGACCTGCCGCCCGAGGACGAGGCTGAGATCTGGACCTTCATCATGTTCCGGCGGCTGCTGCTGGTCGCGTGGATCGGCTCGCATCAGGGGGCCGACATCGCCCGGGAGCTGGGCGCCGCCTACACCCAGGACAGCTGCGCCCTGGCTGAGCGCTACCTCAGCCGACGTGCGGTCTAGCCCGGGGCCCCGGGCTAGCAGAGAAAGGAACCATACGTGTTCACATCAATCGCGGGGCGGGCCGTCGTGGTCACGGGCGCCACCCGGGGCATCGGCAAGGGCATCGCCCGGGTGTTCGCGTCAAGCGGGGCACGGGTCCTCATCGTCGGCCGGGATAAGGACGCGGCCACGGGAGCTGTCGCGGAGCTGACCGCGGACGGCGCCGAGGTCTCCTACATGCTGGCCGACGTCAGCGTCCGCGCGGACTGCGAGCGGATCGCGGCGACGGCGGCCGAGCGGCTGGGCGGCATCGACGTGCTGTGTGCCAACGCGGGCATCTTCCCGGACAAGCGGCTGGCCGACATGACCGACGAGGACCTGGACACCGTATTCGGCACCAACCTGCGCGGCTGCATCCTGTCCGTGCAGGCCTGCCTGCCCGCCCTCCGGGAGTCCGCGCACGGCCGGGTCATCCTGACCTCCTCCATCACCGGGCCGATCACCGGGTTCGCCGGCTGGTCGCACTATGGCGCGAGCAAGGCCGGCCAGCTCGGCTTCATGCGGAGCGCCGCCCTCGAGCTGGCGCCGCACAGCATCACGGTCAACGCGGTGCTGCCCGGCAACGTGATCACGGAGGGGCTGGCCGATCTGGGCGAGGAGTACATGCAGGAGATGACGGCCAGCGTGCCGCTGCGCCGCCTCGGCACCGTGGATGAGATCGGCTACGCGGCGCTGTTCCTGGCCACCGACGAGGCCGCCTACATCACCGGGCAGACGATCGTGGTCGACGGCGGGCAGGTGCTGCCCGAATCC
This sequence comes from Actinomycetes bacterium, assembly GCA_025964635.1. Classification (GTDB taxonomy): domain Bacteria; phylum Actinomycetota; class Actinomycetes; order Streptosporangiales; family Streptosporangiaceae; genus RYN-230. The sequence continues at coordinate 9,322 of JAOPYP010000168.1, forward strand.
CTGGGCGCCATGGATGCCTAGCGTCGCGGGCGCCTGGCTGCCCAGCGCCGCAGGCGCATCGATGGTCAGTGGCCGGGATGTCAGCCGATGACCGGAGAGGCGGCCGGCCCGGTGGTAGGCGGCCCGGTGGTAGGCGGCCCGGTAAGCGCCGGGCGCCCCCCGCAGGATGTGCGCACCCCGGAGGACGTGCGGCGAGTGCTGGCCGAACGGATCTCGGCCGGCCACCTCCGGCCCGGCCAGCGGCTCGGCGCCGAGCGGGCGCTCGCGGCCGACCTCGGGGTCAGCCGGGCCACGCTGCGCCAGGCCCTGGCCGTGCTGGCGGAGACCGGCGCGGTCCGCCGGGTGCCCGGCCGCGGTGGCGGCACCTTCGTGAGCCAGGACAAGATCGAGCGGGACACCTCAAGGGTCGTCGGGGTGCCGGCCCTGCTGCGCAGCCAGGGCGTGGTGGCCGGGACCCGGGTGATCAGCGCCGGGCTGTCCGGGGCGGAGGAGGCCGCCGCCCGGGCCCTCGGGATCCAGCGCGGCGACCTCGTCATCGACCTGGTCCGGATCCGGCTCGCGGACGGCAGCCCCATCTCGGTGGAGCGCGTCAGGCTGCCCGCCGACCGCTTCCCGGGACTGCTGGAGCTCCCGCTGGGCGGTTCGCTGTACGAGCTGCTCGACGAGCACTTCGCCACCCGGCCGGGGGAGGCGGTGGAGCGGATCGAGGTCGCCGCCGCGTCCGGCGACGAGGCCCTGGTCCTGGACGTGCCGGCGGGCTCGCCGCTGCTCGCCATCACCCGGACCACGACCGACCCGGACGGCGTGCCGTTCGAGTTTTCCTACGACTTGTTCCGCGGCGACCGGATCCGTATCACGGTGCGCACGCCGGGGGAGCGTGCCCCGGGGGAGAGCAGCCTCGGGGAGAGTGCCCTCGGGTCCGGCCCGGCTGGCGCGGGCGGGGAGGCCGCGCGCCGCGACGAGCCCGCCCCCGGGCGGGTCATCGAGCTGCGCCCGCAGAACGCGATCTGAGCCCGTCCAGGAGATCCGCCCAGAAGATCGGCGCCGAAGAGATCGGCCGAGGAGATCCGTCCAGGAGATCCGCCCAGGAGAGGAGTCCGCGATGACCGTGCCAGGGCCTGAGCAGCCGGTGGGCCGGATCCGGTTCATGGACCAGCAGCGGGTCAACCTCGACGGGTTCGCGGTCGAGGACCCCGAGCTCGGCCTCGTCGCGCTGCGCTCCCCGCACGACCCCGAGCCGGGGCTGGTGATCCGGGATGGCCGGGTAGCGGAGATGGACGGGGTCGCCGAGCAGGACTTCGACTCCCTCGACGCCTACATCGCCCGGCACGGCCTCGACCTGGCTGTCGCCGTGGAGGTGATGGCGCTCCCGGACACCGAGCTGGCCCGGCGGGCGGTCAGCCCGGACGTGCCCCGGGCCGAGATCATCCGGCTGTGCGCGGGGGCCACGCCCGCCAAGCTCGCCCGGGTGCTGGCCCTGCTGCGGCCGGCGGAGCTCGGGATGGCCATGACCAAGCTGCGCGGCCGCCGCACCCCCAGCAACCAGGCCCACGTCACCAACCGGCTCGATGACCCGCTGCTGCTGGCCGCCGACTCGGCCACGGCGGCCGCGTTCGGCTTCCGGGAGATCGAGACCACGGTCCCGGTCCTGGCTGACGCGCCCAGCAACGCGGTGGCCTGCCTCATCGGCACCGCCGTCGGGTCGCAGGGCGTGCTCATCCAGTGCTCGGTCGAGGAGGCGCTGGAACTCGAGCTCGGCATGCGCGGGCTGACGTCCTACGCGGAGACGGTCTCGCTCTACGGCACTGAGCCGGTGTTCACCGACGGGGACGACACCCCCTGGTCGAAGGCCTTCCTGACCTCCGCGTACGCGTCGCGCGGGATGAAGATGCGGGTGTCCTCGGGAGCCGGGGCCGAGGTGCTGATGGCCGGGGCGGAGGGCAAGTCCATGCTGTACCTGGAGGCCCGCTGCATCGCGCTGGCCCGCGCGATCGGCGCCCAGGGCGTGCAGAACGGCGGCATCGACGGCGCGAGCGTGGCCGGGTCCGTCCCGGGCGGGCTGCGTGAGCTGATGGCCGAGAACGTCATGGTCATGATGCGGAACCTGGAGTCCTGCTCCGGCAACGACGCGCTGATGAGCGAGTCCGACATGCGCCGCACGTCACGGACGCTGCCCATCGTGCTGGCCGGCTCGGACTTCGTGTTCAGCGGGTTCGGCAGCATCCAGCGCTACGACAACATGTTCGGGCCCAGCAACTTCAACGCCGAGGACATCGACGACTTCCTGGCCATGCAGCGGGACTGGGGAGTGGACGGCGGCCTGCGCACCGTGGCGCCCGGCGAGATCGCGGAGCTTCGCCGCCACGCCGCCCAGGCCTGCCGGGCCGTGTACCAGCACCTCGGGCTGGCCGACTTCACCGACGACCACCTGGAGCGGGCCGTCGACGCGGCCGGGTCCAAGGACCTGGGCGGGACCGACACGCTGGCCGTCCTCGGCGCGGCTCACTCCATCCGCGAGGGCGGGCTCACCGTGGTGGACATCGTCGCGGCGCTCGACGAGACCGGGTACGAGGCCGAGGCCGAGGCCATCATGGAGATGACCCGGGCCCGGCTGTCCGGCGACTACCTGCAGACCGCCGCGATCTTCGACGAGGAGCTCCGGGTGCTGTCCCTGGTCACCGACCCGAACGACTACGCCGGCCCGGGCACCGGGTACGAGCCGTCGCCTGCCCGGCAGGCCGAGATCGACGACATCCGGCAGGCCCGCGGGGTCGAGGACCTGCGCGCCGAGCAGGCCTCGGCCGCGGAACCGCTGCTCGCCCCGGCAGGCCCGGCCGTTCCCGGCCAGGACCCGCGGGACGTCGTCATCGGCGTGTCCCCCGCGGTTGGCCGGGACGTCTGGCGCTCGCTGTCCGGGCTCACCGTGCCCGAGGTGCTGGGCGAGCTCCTGGCCGGGCTGGAGGAGGAAGGCTGCGCCGGCCGGGTGGTCCGGTTCAGCGACACCGTGGATCTGGGCCGGATCGGCCTGGCCGCTGCCCGGATGGCCGGCTCGGGCATCGGCATCGGCCTGCAGGGCAAGGGCACGGCGCTCATCCACCGCCGGGACCTGGCCCCGCTGGCCAACCTGGAGCTGTATTCGGTGGCCCCGGCCGTCACCCGCGAGCTGTACCGGCTGCTCGGCGCCAACGCCGCCCGGCACGCCAAGGGCGCCACCCCCGACCCGGCCCGGAACCCGTACACCGACGAGGCCATCGAGGCCCGCTACCACACCACGGTGATCGCGCTGATGGCCCTGGAACGGGCCTGGGTGAAACCGGGGGAACCCGCCGAGCAGCTGACCATGGAGGGATTGCGGTGACCGGGGCGGGCGGCCGGCCGGTCAGCGGCGGGCAGCCGGTCAGCGGCGGGCAGCCGGTCAGCGGCGGGCAGGCCGACGTGCAGGCGATGTCGGGCCGCCCGGTCACCGAGCTCACCCTGGAAGCCGTCCGCCGCGGCGAGATCACCCTGCCCGACTTGCGGATCCACCCCGAATCCCTGGAGCACCAGGCGGTCGTGGCCGAGGCGCACGGGAACCCGCAGCTGGCCGGGAACCTGCGCCGCGCCGCGGAGCTGACCGCGGTGGGCGATGACGAGGTACTGGCCATCTACGAGGCACTGCGGCCCGGCCGGTCCACCGCCACCCAGCTGACCACGATGGCCGCCTCGCTCGCCGGCCGGGGGCTGCCCCGCTGCGCCGCGCTGCTCACCGAGGCCGCCGAGGTCTACACCAGGCGTGGCCTGACCGCATGATGCTGGTCGCCAGGGTCGACATCGTGGTGCGTTGTGCGCCGCCGACGGCAATGCCACTTAGCTTATTTTGATCTTGGTGCGGAGTTGCCGGGGAGCGGGGACGGTGAGCTTGATGGTCGGCGGGCCGTCGTGTCTGGTGCCGGTGTCGCCGGGATGTTTCAGGCGGTAGCGG
>JAOPYP010000251.1 GCA_025964635.1 Actinomycetes bacterium
CGGCGCGGGCGGGCTCGCCGCCGGGGGCCGCACCGGCCGGCTCGCCGTCACCGCGCGCCGCGCGATCCGCCGCGGCCAGCCGATCCGCGTCAAGATCCGCAACGAACACCTTCTGGAGCATGTGCCAGTCTTGCGGATGCGCCCGGATGCCGTCTTCGTAGACGCGGGCGACCTCCTGCGTCATGACCGCGACCTTCTCCTTGCGGGTGCCGGTCTCCGGCACCGGGACCTCGTCACCGATGCTGGCCCGCCAGCCGTCACCGTCGAACCAGAGGGTGGTGGGCAGCAGCGCCGCCCCGGTCTGGACGGCCAGCGCGGCCGGGCCGGCCATCATGCGCGCCTTTTCCCCGAAGAACTCGACCTCGATGCCGCCGCCGGTGACGTCCCGGTCCGAGACCAGGCAGACCAGGCCGCCGGCCCGCAGCCGCTGGGCCAGCACGCCGAACCGGCTGTCCCCGCCGCTGGCCGGGAGCACCTCCATGCCGAGCCCCTCGCGGAATTCCAGGAACCGCTGGAACAGCGACTCGGGCTTGAGCCGCTCCGCGACCGTGGTGAACTTCCCGACGCCGCGGCCGATGATCCAGGCCCCGGCCAGCTCGTAGTTGCCGGTGTGCGGCAGGGCGATGATCACGCCGCGGCCGGCCGCCAGGTTGTCCTGCAGGTGCTCTTCGCCGGTGGCGTGCATGTCGGCCTGGATCCGGTCCGGCCCGATCGTGGGCAGCCGGAACGCCTCCAGCCAGTAGCGGGAGTAGGACCGCATCGTCTGCCGGGACAGCGCGCGCAGTTCCTTGCCGGTAACGGACGGGCCGGTCACCCGGCGCAGGTTCGCCTCGAGCACCTGGACCCGGGGTCCCTGGCGGCGCCAGGCGATGTCCGCGCCGAACTCGAAGGCGCCGCGGGCCCAGGATTCCGGCACCCGGCAGATCAGGGCCCAGCCGAGCGCGTACCCGGCGTCGGTGAGCCGGTCCCGTACCGAGGTCACGCCTTATCCTTTCGCGCGGCGCCATCTCCAGGGTCGCGAACCGCCGCCGGCGGGCCAGCACCGGGGGCGCCGTTACCCGCCGGAGCGGGGCCGGGCCCGGCGCCGGCGGTCCCGGGAGCAGGCTGGCCGGCGGGCTGGGCCGCAGGCTGGGGCGCGGCACCCGGGCCGACCGCCTTCCGGACCACCAGGACGCGCTGCACGAACGTGACCGTGCTGCCCACCGCGAGCAGCCACAGCCCGATGGCCAGCACGAACGGCACGCCGAGCCCGGTGAGGCCGGCCGCGAGCAGGACGACGACCAGCCGTTCGGAGCGTTCGGCCACACCCACGTCGGCGCGCACCCCGATGCCTTCCGCGCGGGCCCGGGCGTAGGACACCATCACGCCCGCGACCAGGCAGTACAGCGCCACGACGGCCAGCACCGGCTGATTGTCCCGGGCCAGGTAGATGGCCAGCCCGGCGAAGAGCGACGCGTCGCCGATCCGGTCCAGGGTCGAGTCGAGGAACGCCCCCCAGGGCCCGGACGTGCCTTTGACCCGGGCCAGCAGGCCGTCGAGCATGTCGGCCATGGCGAAACCCGAGCACACCAGGGCCCCGGCGAACAGGTGGCCGGTGGGAAACAGCCAGAGCGCCCCTGCGGCCACGCCCGCGGTCCCGGTGACGGTGATCATGTTCGGCGTGATGGGAGTGCGCGCCAGCGCCTCGCCGGCCGGCCGCAGCAGGCGGGCGAACACGGGTCTCAGGGCGTTCAGCATGGCCGTCCGATCCTACTGGCGGAGTGGACAGGAGGGACGATTCCTGCTGGGGGCTTGTGGTCAGGTGTCCAGCAGGTAAAGGCTGGTTGTGAGGCAGCCGAACAGCGTCGTAGGAGGCGAGACTCATGACCGACAGGAGAGGATCGACAGCTACAGGCGGTACAGCAGTGGCCGATCAGCCCGGCAGCGTGCGGAATGTCGCGCTGGTCGGCCACTCCGGGTCAGGAAAGACAACTCTGGTGGAGGCTCTCCTGACCAGCACGGGCGCGATTCCGCGGTCCGGCCGGGTGGAGGACGGCACCACCGCAAGCGATTTCGATGAGGTGGAAGTCCGGCAGCAGCGCTCCGTGAACCTCACCCTAGCGCCCGTGGTGCACGCCGGAATCAAGGTCAACCTCCTCGACACGCCAGGGTACGCCGATTTCACCGGCGACCTGCGGGCCGGCCTGCGGGCCGCGGACGCCGCACTGTTCACCGTGCCGGCCACCGACGGCGTGGACGGGCTGACCAGGATGCTGTGGGAGGAATGCGCCAGCGTCGGCATGCCCCGGGCCGTCGTCATCACCAAGCTGGATCACCAGCGGGCCGACTTCGACGAGGCCCTGCGGGCCTGCCAGGACGCGTTCGGCGATTCCGTCGCCCCGCTGTACCTGCCGGTGACCTCGGATTCCGGCGCCGTGGCCGGGCTCATCGGCCTGCTGTCCGGGCGGTTCTACGACTACACCGGCGGGACGCGCACGGAGCGGGACCCGGACCCGGACCAGGCCGGCCGGGTCGAGGAACAGCGCAGCTCGCTGATCGAGGGCGTCATCCAGGAGAGCGAAGACGAGACCCTCATGGACCGGTACCTCGCCGGGGAGAGCATCGATCCCAAGGTGCTGATCGAGGACCTGGAGAAGGCGGTCGCCCGGGGCAGCTTCTACCCGGTTCTGACCACGTCGAGCCTGCAGGGCATCGGGCTGGCCGAGCTGCTGGAGATCATGACCCAGGCCTTCCCCGCCCCCGGCGAGCATGCGCTGCCCGGCGTGACCACGCTGGACGGCAAGCCCGTCACCGGGCTGTCCTGCGACCCGGCCGGCCGGCTGCTGGCCGAGGTGGTCAAGACCACGTCCGACCCGTACGTGGGGCGGATCAGCCTGGTCCGGGTGTTCTCCGGGACGTTGCGGCCGGACGCGCCGGTGCACGTGTCCGGGCACGGCCTGGCCGAGCGCGGCCACGCCGACCATGACATGGACGAGCGGATTGGCGCGCTCACCTCGCCGCTGGGCAAGCAGCAGCGCCCGGTACCGCAGTGCGTGGCCGGGGACATCTGCGCCGTGGCCAAGCTGTCCAGCGCCGAGACCGGCGACACGCTGTCCGACCGGGAGCACCCGCTGCTGATGGAGCCGTGGTCGATGCCCGACCCGCTGCTCCCGGTGGCCATCTCGGCCAAGTCCAAGGCCGACGAGGACAAGATGTCGCAGGCCATCGGGCGCCTGGTGGCTGAGGACCCGACGCTGCGGATGGAGAACAATTCCGAGACCCGCCAGCTGGTGCTGTGGTGCATGGGCGAGGCCCATTCCGACCTGCTGCTGGACCGGCTGTCCTCGCGGTACGGGGTGGGCGTGGAAACCAAGCAGCTCCGGGTCCCGCTGCGGGAGACGGTGGCCGGCAAGGCCCGCGGGCTGGGCCGCAACGTGAAGCAGACCGGCGGGCACGGAGAGTTCGGCGTGTGCCATATCGAGGTGGAGCCGACGCCGTCGGGCACCGGCTTCGAGTTCGTGGACAAGGTCGTCGGGGGCGTGGTGCCCCGCCAGTTCATCCCCTCGGTGGAGAAAGGCGTGCGCGCCCAGCTGGAGCAGGGGGTGATGGCCGGCTACCCGATGGTGGACATCAGGGTCACGTTGTTCGACGGCAAGGCGCACTCGGTGGACTCCTCGGACATGGCCTTCCAGAAGGCGGGCCGGGCGGCCCTGCGCGACGCCGCGGACAAGGCGAAGGTGCTGCTGCTGGAGCCGGTGGACGAGCTGTCGGTGCTGGTCGCGGACGATTATGTCGGCGCGGTCATGTCTGACCTGTCCTCGCGGCGCGGCCGGGTGCTGGGCACCGAGCCGGTGGCCGGCGGGCGGACGCTGGTGAAGGCGGAGGTGCCGCAGCTGGAGATCACCCGGTA
>JAOPYP010000267.1 GCA_025964635.1 Actinomycetes bacterium
GCCGGGTCCCGGCCCCGGGCGCGGGCGCGTCCGCGACCCCGAGCCCGGCCGGGAGCACCACCTCGAGCCGCTTGCCGCCCACCTCCACCGTGATCCGCTCGCGCTGCGGCGGGCCGTCCCCCTGGCCGTCCTGCTGGCCGTGGGCCGGCCCGGACCAGGGCTCGATCGCCCCGTCGAACTCCGTCTCGATCCACCGGGTGTGCACGCGGAACGGCTCATCGGTGAACGCCGGGTCGCGGACCACCGCGCGGTGGAAGGGCAGCACCGTGGGCATCCCGCCGACCACGCACTCGTCGAGGGCGCGGCGGGCCCGCTCCAGGGCCTCGGTCCGGCTGGCTCCGGTAATGATCAGCTTGGCCAGCAGGGAGTCGAAGGCCTGCGGCACGGTCATCCCCTGGGCGTAGCCCGCGTCCACGCGCACGCCCGGGCCGGACGGCCAGGTGAGCTCGGTGATGGTGCCCGGGGCGGGCAGGAAGTTGCGGCCGGGGTCCTCGGCGTTGATCCGGAACTCGATGGAGTGCCCGCGCGGCGGCGGGTCGTCGTAGCCGAGTTCCTGCCCGTCCGCGATGCGGAACATCTCCCGCACCAGATCGATGCCGGTGACCTCCTCCGACACCGGGTGCTCGACCTGGAGCCGGGTGTTGACCTCGAGGAACGACACGGTGCCGTCCTGCCCGACGAGGAACTCGCAGGTGCCCGCGCCCACGTAGCCGGCCTCCCGGAGGATGGCCTTGGAGGCCCGGTACAGCTCCCCGGTCTGGCTGGCGGACAGGAAGGGCGCGGGCGCCTCCTCGACGAGTTTCTGGTGCCGGCGCTGCAGCGAGCAGTCGCGGGTGGAGATCACCACCACGTTCCCGTGGCGATCGGCGAGGCACTGGGTCTCCACGTGCCGCGGCCGGTCCAGGTAGCGCTCGACGAAGCACTCGCCGCGCCCGAACGCCGCCACGGCTTCGCGGACCGCCGACTCGTACGCCTCGGCGATGCCGCCCTGCTCGCGAACCACCTTGAGCCCCCGGCCGCCGCCCCCGAACGCCGCCTTGATGGCGATCGGCAGGCCGTGCCGGGACACGAACGCTTCGACTTCGCCGACCCCGCTGACCGGGCCGTCCGTGCCGGCGGCCATCGGGGCGCCGACCGTCGCGGCGATCTGCCGCGCGGCCACCTTGTCGCCCAGGGCCTCGATCGCGGCCGGCGGGGGCCCGATCCAGATCAGCCCGGCGTCGAGGACCGCCTGGGCGAAGCCGGCGTTCTCGGCCAGGAAACCGTAGCCGGGGTGGACGGCGTCGGCCCCGGACTCGGCCGCCTCGACGAGAATCTTCTCGATACTCAGGTAGCTCTCGGCCGGGGTCGGGCCCCCGAGCGCGTACGCCTCGTCGGCCATCGAGACGTGCAGCGCGTCGAGGTCGGATTCGGCGTAGACGGCCACACTCTCCAGCCCCGCGTCCCGGCAGGCCCGCACGACGCGGACCGCGATCTCACCGCGGTTCGCGATCAGCACTTTGCGCACGAATCTTCTCCTCCCGACTGCCGAGGAGTTTAGGCGAGCGCAGGCCGTCCGTCCGCAGGGGGACCAGGCCAGCGCCGGGCCGGCGGTGGTCCCGCCGGGCCGCCGCCCTGACCGCAGGCCGCCCCCTATGTCCGATCTTCCGCAACGAAGACCCATCCCGGGCCGGTCCCGCTCCCCGGTGCCGGTGGGCGCGGGTTGGGTACGGGGCCGGTCCGGTGCCCCGGTTCCGGGGTGGGGGCGGCGGTGTCAGCGCGGGCCGGTCCGGTGCCCCGGTGCCAGGTGCCGCGGGGTACAGGTGCGGGCCGGTCCGGTGCGCCGGTGCCAGGTGCCGCGGCGGTGCCAGTGCCGGGCCGGTCCGGTGCCCCGGTGGCGGGACCAGGACACGGCGATGCGGGCCCCGTGACCGCCGGGCTACCTGGGCCGGGCGCCCTCGTGGCGCAGCAGCCACGTCTTGCGGTCCAGGCCGTAGTAGTAGCCGCCCAGGCTGCCGTCCGACCGCAACGCCCGGTGGCACGGCACGACGGGCGCGATCAGGTTGTACGCGCAGGCGGCCCCGGCGGCGCGGGGCGCCCGGGGATTCCCGGCCTGTGCGGCCAGCCGCGTGTAGCTGACCGTGGTGCCGGGCGGCACCGCGCGCAGCGCCGCCCACAGCCGCTGCCGGGGCGGGGGGCCCGGCTGGCACACCGGGATCCCGTCCAGCGCCCGCAGGTCACCATCGAAGTAGGCGGCAACCGGCTTGGCCAGCCAGGGCAGGTCGCCGGGGTGCGCGGTCTCCAGGGGCAGTGCACGCAGCGGCGGGGCCAGCCTGGCGTGCATCACCACCGGCTGGGTGGTGAACCCGCCGGCGATCAGCTGGCCGCCCAGGACCAGCAGGCTGAGCGGGCCGATCGGGGTATCCACGACGGTGGCCAGCACGGGGGCGGCCAGCACGGGGGCGGCCAGCACGGGGCCGGGATCAGCCAACGTTCACTCCTCAGCTCGCCGGGGCGAGAATCTCCGGCTGCGCCGGCCAGGACCACAGGTGCATGGCCGCGTACGCGCGCCACGGACGCCACCGCGCCGCGTGCCCGGGCGGGATGCCCAGCCGGGCCAGGGCCCGGCGCAGGCCCAGATCGGCCGCGGGGAACGCGTCCGGGTCGGCGGCCGCGCGCATGAGGATGTAGCCGGTCGTCCACGGCCCGATCCCCGGCAGCTCGGCCAGCCGCGCCGCGACCTCACCCGGGTCGGCGCCGGGATCGAGGGTCAGCCGCCCGTGCGCGGCCGCCGTGGCGAGCGCCCGCAGGGTTCGCTGGCGGGCTGTGGTGAGCCCGAGGCCGTCCAGGTCGGCGTCGGCCAGCACCTCCGGACCGGGGAACACCACGCTCAGCCCGGGCAGGCCGGCGGGCCGGGCGGGGGTGGTGGCGGCCTGCACGCCCGTG
>JAOPYP010000310.1 GCA_025964635.1 Actinomycetes bacterium
CCTCGCGGGCCGGCCACCAGTGTGTAGTACTCGAGGGCCAGGATGCGCTGGCCCACCCAGTTGGACAGGGCGAAGAAGGGTTCACGCACCGTGATCTGGGTGGCGTGTGCGCGCATCGCGGCCGTCTTGGCGCCGAGGTATTCATGCCCGTCGATCTCGGTGCTCACCTCGTTGTCCCCGGCCCCGAAGGGCACGGTGTCCGCGGTCGGCTCGGCGATGAAGCCGGCCGGCGCGGCCTCGCCGTTCCGGCCGGACAGGTCGGTCGCCGCGGCCAGCACCGAGCGCGGCATGGCCGTGGCGTAGAACTTGGTCACCGTCCACGGGTCCCTGTTCCCGCCAGCCACCGTTCCGCCGGGCACCGTTCCGCCGGGCACCGGGCCGCCGGAGACACGCCGGCCGGGCCCGGACCGGGCGGGGTCCCCGGCCAGCTGGAAGGCACGCCAGGCCACCCGGTGCGCCTGGATGTGGTCGGGATGCCCGTAGAACCCGCGGTCGTCGTAGCTGACCATGACCCGGGGGCGCACCTCACGGATGATGGCCACCAGGGCCAGCACCGCCTCGTCCAGGTCCGCCCGCCAGAAGCACCCGGGGTCGTCGTTGTCCGGCAGGCCCATCATGCCCGAGTCGCGCCAGCGGCCCGGCCCGCCGAGGAACCGGTGATCCCGGACGCCGAGCGCGGCGCAGGCGGCGTCGAGCTCCCCGATCCGGTACTTGCCGAGCAGGTCACCGCGGCCCGCGGCCAGGTAGGCCAGGTCCGCCGGGATGACCTCGCCCAGCTCCCCCAGGGTGCAGGTGACCAGCGTCACCGGGACGCCCGCGGCCGCGTACCTGGCCATGGTGGCGCCGGTCTCGATGGATTCGTCGTCGGGGTGGGCGTGCACGAGCAGCAGCCCGCCCCCGGTCTCGCGGGTGCTCACACGCAGCGAGACTAGCTGGCGGCCGCCGGTGGCCTGCCCGCGCGGCCTGCCCTCAGTGGCAGGATCGGGCCATGACCGAAAGCTTCCCGCGGCAGCAGGCCAGGACCAGGCGGTTCTCCCTCGGTGCCCCGCGCTCGTTCAAGGTCGCGCCGGACGGCAGCCGGGTCGCCTTCCTGCGCAGCAAGAGCGGTACCGACCCGGTGACCTGCCTGTGGCAGCTGCACGTGGGCACCGGGCAGGAAGAGCTCGTGGCCGATCCGGCCACGCTGGGGCCGGCCGGCGAGGACCTCTCCCCGCAGGAAAAGGCCCGCCGCGAGCGCACCCGGGAGCAGGCCGGGGGGATCGTCGGGTTCGCGACCGACCGAGCTATGACCGTGGCCGCGTTCACCCTGGCCGGCCGGGTCTACGTGACCGGCCTAGGGTCCTCCGGCGGCCCGGGATCGGGCGGCCCGGGAACCGGCGGCCCGGAGAGCGGGCCCCGGGAGATCGGCGCCCGGTTCCCCGCGCTGGATCCCCGGCCCGACCCCACCGGTACCCGGGTCGCGTACGTGCACCAAGGCGCGCTGCACGTGACCCGGATCGACCGCGGTGCGCCTGTGACGCACGAGGCTGCCGAGGTCAGTGGGCCTGCTGAGGCCAGAGGGGATGGGGGTGTTACTGGGGCTGGCGGCAGGCCAGGTGCCGGGGGCACGGGCGCGGGTGCCGGGGACACGGGCGCAGGTGCCGGGGACACTGTGCTGGCCGACACTGTGCTGGCCGATACCGTGCTGGCCGACCCGGCGGGCACCCCGGGGGTCTCCTACGGCCTGGCCGAATTCATCGCGGCCGAGGAGATGGGCCGGATGCGCGGCTACTGGTGGGCCCCGGACGGGGCCAGCCTCCTGGTCGCCCGGGTGGACGAGACCCCGGTCCACCGCTGGCACATCGCCGACCCGGCCCATCCGGCCCGTCCCCCCGCCGTGGTGGCCTATCCCTCGGCCGGCACCCCCAACGCCGACGTCTCACTCCTGCTGGCCGGCCTGGACGGGCGCCGCACCGAGGTGGACATCGACCGCGCCGCGTTCCCCTACCTGGTCACCGTGACCTGGGAGGCCGGCGGCGACCCGCTGATCGTGATGCAGAGCCGCGACCAGCGGGTCATGCGGCTGCTCACCGCGGACCCGGCGACCGGCGCCACGACCCTGCTGCGCGAGGACACCGACCCGCGCTGGGTGGACATCGTGCCCGGGGTGCCCGCCCGGACCGGGGACGGCCGGATCGTCTGGGCCGCGGACGAGGACGGGGCCCGGCGGCTGCTGGTCGGCACGCCGGACGAACTGGCCGGCGGCACGAGTCCCGGAAGCGCCGGGCCCGGAAACACCGGACCCGGAAGCATCAGGCCCGGAAGCACCAGGTCTGGAGGCACCGGGGCCGCGGTCACCCCGCCCAGCCTGCAGGTGCGCGAGATCCTCAGCGTGGACGCCGGCACGGTGCTGTTCACCGCGTCAGCCGGTGATCCCACCGCGATCGGGCTGTGGCTGTACCGCCGGGAGGACGCGGGGAATGGCGGCCTGCGGGAGATCAGCCCGCCCGGGGGCGTGCACGCGGGGACCCGGGCCGCAGGCACCACGGTGCTGACCAGCCGCACGATGACCCAGCCCGGGCCCGCCGTCCGGGTGCTCACCGACACCGCAGCCCAGCCGGCCGCCACCGAGGCAGCCCAGATCGCCGTGCTGGCCGAACCGCCGAACGTGCCGGCCCCGCACCCGGACCGTTTCGCGGCCGGGACCCGGGAGATCCGCAGCGCGCTGCTGCTCCCGTCCTGGCACGAACCGGGCTCGGCCCGGCTGCCGGTGCTGCTGGATCCCTACGGCGGCCCGCACGCACAGCGGGTGCTGGCCGCGCAGGGCGCGTTCCTCACCTCGCAGTGGCTGGCCGAGCAGGGCTTCGCGGTGCTGGTCGCCGACGGCCGCGGCACGCCGGGCCGGGGTCCCGAGTGGGACCGGGCGGTCTGGCACGACCTGGCCGGGCCGGTGCTCGAGGACCAGGTCGAGGCGCTGCAGGCGGCCGCCGCACGCCACCCCGACCTGGACACCAGCCGGGTGGCGATCCGCGGCTGGTCGTTCGGCGGGTACCTGTCCGCGCTGGCGGTGCTGCGCCGCCCGGACGTGTTCCACGCGGCGGTGGCGGGCGCCCCGGTCACCGACTGGCGGCTGTACGACACCCACTACACCGAGCGGTATCTGGGCCTCCCGGACGAGCAGCCGCTGGTGTACGAGCAGTCGTCGCTGCTGGCCGACGCGCCCCGGCTGACCCGCCCGCTGCTGTTCGTCCACGGCCTGGCGGACGACAACGTGGTGGTCGCGCACACGCTGCGGATGTCCTCCGCGCTGCTGGCCGCGGGACGGCGGCACGACGTGCTGCCGCTGTCCGGGGTCACGCACATGACCCCGCAGGAGGAAGTGGCCGAGAACCTGCTGCTGCTCCAGGTGGAATTCCTGCGCGAAGCCCTCGGGGCGGGCAGGACCATGACCAGCATCACATGAGCCCCACGACCTGGGCCGCGCCGGATGAGCAGGGCCAGGACAGCGTAAAGACGGGGTGTAGCGAGAGTCACACGCAGCGAGCGACGCCATATGGCCTAGTAGTGGTATGCCTTTGAATAAAGTTTTCAGTGCAGGGCGCGGGCGGGTGCGGGGGCAGCCAGCAGACGCGGAAGCACCCCACTCAGCTCAAGGGCGGAGACGTCACCGATGACGCAGGTAAGCCAGGCGCCGGCCAGGACCCGGGCGCAGATCCCGGACCGGACGCTGCGCAAGGACAACTGGTGGCGCGCGCCCGCGATCACGGCGACGCTGCTGACCATCTGGGTCACCTACGCGACCGTGCACGTGTTCCTGGGCCACTGGTATTTCGTGCCGCAGTACCACTACCTGACCCCGTTCTACTCGCCCTGCGTCAGCGGCGAGTGCGTGCCGGGGGCGGCCACGCTGGGCACCTGGAT
>JAOPYP010000320.1 GCA_025964635.1 Actinomycetes bacterium
CGACGCGGTGGCTCACGGGCTCGCCGGGCTGGGCGCGGGCGAGGGCCCCGTCCACGCCCTGCACCGGTGGCGCGACGTGCCGGTGCCCTAGCGATACTGGAGTCATTGTGGCGGGAAACGGGCAGGGGCGAGGCGGGCCGGGCGGGCCGCCGCCGTCCCGCCGCGACAAGCGGCTCTACTTCGCGCTCATGTCGGTCTGCATCGGCTTGTTCGTCATCTCGTGGGCGGTGGTGGACCGCTACTCAGTGCTCTGGGCGATCATCCTGTCCGTCGTGGCCCTGGCCATCCCTCCGTTCGCCGCGATCATCGCCAACGCGGCCAGCGCCACAGACCGCCGCCGTTAGTAAGCAGCGGCGCCGGAAACTGACCATGCTGAACCTTCGCCCGCAGGATGTGTTCCCGCAGTTCGTCACCGCGCCTTGCGATCCATCCTCCTCTGTGGCAATGTAAACGGTACGGTAGAGTTTACTTCTCAGGTTTGCCGAGGAGGCACATGATCGTCGTCACCACACCCACAGGCAGTATCGGCCACCAGGTTCTCGGAAATGTCCTCGACACGGCTGCGGACAGCGCGGAGACGATCCGCGTGATAGCGCGCGATCCGTCCCGGCTCCCCCCGCGGGTGCGGGAGCGCGTCGAGGTCGTGCCGGGCGCCCATAACGACGTCGATGTGCTCACCAAGGCGTTCGCGGGTGCCGACAGCGTGTTCTGGCTGGTGCCGCCAAACCCTCACGCCGCAAGCATCCAGGCCCACATCGTGGACTTCATCCGGCCACTGTGCGAGGCGATCAACAGCGAGGACGTCAAGCGCGTAGTCGGCGTCTCCAGCCTTGGCCGCGGCATAGCCAAGAAAGCCGGCCAGATATCAGCGATATTCGCGATGGACGATCTGATCGAGAGCACCGGCGTGAGCTACCGCTCGCTGTGCATGCCGGGATTCATGGAGAACATGCTCTGGCAGGTCGAACCGATCAAGAGGCAGGGGATGTTCTCCTTGCCGATGTCCGGCGATCGCAAGGTCCCGACCTGCGCCACCCGCGACATCGCAGCCGCAGCCGCCAACCTGATGCTCGATGGTTCCTGGAGCGGACAGGCCAGCGTCCCCATCCTCGGCCCCGAGGATCTGTCCCACAACGACATGGCGCAGATCATGTCCGGGGTGCTGGGACGACCGGTCCGTTTCCGGCAGGTCCCCGCCGAAGCCTACAAGGCCACGCTGATGCAGCACGGGATGACCGAGGCCTGGGCCCAGGGCCTGATCGACATGGCGGCCGCCGTCGACCAGGGCCTCTACAGCGCCCAGCCGCGGACACCAGAGAACAGCACCCCCACGAGCTTCCGCCAATGGTGCGAGCAAGTGCTCAAACCAGCAGTCCAGGGCTGACACCACCGCGATGAGAGACAAGGCACCCCAGCGGTCCCGGGGACACGAAACAGCGGCTCTCCGGTGGAGACCCACTGGAGAGCCGCTGCTCGTCGAGCGGAGGCTCGGGGATTTGAACCCCGGATGGGCGGTAAACCCAAACCGCATTAGCAGTGCGGCGCCATAGACCGGACTAGGCGAAGCCTCCCCGACCAAGCGGTCCGCATCAGCGTACCGGGATGCCGCCAGACGTGCCAAAGCAGTTGGCGCACTGCCCCCGAAACAGGCCGTGATCGGTCAGCCGGGCTCCCGGCCGCCGGGCACCACGACAGCGCCCGGACGCGTTACGGCACCTCGGTTATCTCGTAGTCGCCGGCCGCGTACGCCTCCCGGATCCTGGTCTTCGCGAACTTCCCGACGCTGGTCTTCGGTACCTCGTCGATGAACGACCAGCGCTCGGGGAGCTGCCAGCGGGGTATCTGGTCGGCCAGGTACGCCTTGAGCTCCTTCGGGGTGATCGTCGCGCCGTCCCTGATCACCACCGTGGCGAGCGGGCGCTCACCCCACTTCTTGTCGGGCACCCCGATGACGGCGGCCTCGGCCACCTCGGGGTGGCCCATCAGGATGTTCTCCAGTTCCATGGACGAGATCCACTCGCCGCCGGACTTGATCACGTCCTTGGCCCGGTCGGTGAGCGTCACGTACCCGAGCCGGTCGATGGTCCCGACGTCGCCGGTGCGCAGCCACCCGTTGTCGAACTTCCCCGGGTCGTCGTCCTTGTAGTACGACCCGGTGATCCAGGGGCCGCGGACCTGGACCTCGCCGACCGTGACGCCGTCGTTCGGCAGTACCGTTCCGCCGTCACCGACCAGCCGGCCTTCGACCGTGCAGAACAGGCGGCCCTGGGTGTCCCGGTAGTGCCACGCTTCCTCCTCGCTCACCCCGCGCGGCGGCCGGGCCACGCTGCCCAGCGGTGAGGTCTCGGTCATCCCCCAGGCCTGCAGGATCTCCACGCCGAGTTCCTTCTGGAAGGCCTCCATCAGCGCGTGCGGGACCGCGGAACCGCCGCACGGGACCAGGCGCAGCGAGGACACATCGCCACCGTGGGCCCGGACGTGCTGGAGCAGCCCGGTCCAGATGGTCGGGACGGCCCCGGCGATCGTCGGGCGCTCCGCCTCGATCAGCCGGACCAGAGGCTCGGGCTGCAGGAACCGGTCCGGCATGATCAAGTCCGCCCCAGCCAGCACGGCTGCGTACGCGAGCCCCCAGGCGTTGGCGTGGAACATGGGCACGACCGGCAGGATCCGGTCGGTGTCGCTGACGGCGAACGCATTGCCCAGGCAGGCGCCCATCGCGTGCAGATAGGTGGAGCGATGGCTGTACACGACGCCCTTGGGCATACCGGTGGTGCCGCTGGTGTAGCACATGGCCGCGGCGGACCGCTCGTCCAGCTCAGGCCAGCTGAACGTGGTCGGCTCGGCGGCCAGCAGGTCCTCGTAGTAGTGCACCTCGT
>JAOPYP010000325.1 GCA_025964635.1 Actinomycetes bacterium
GCCGGGTACAACGTCCTGGCCTATGACCTGCGTAACCATGGTCTCAGCAGCGCAGCGAACGGCGGAGTTACCACCAGCGGGGTCACCGAGAGCCGCGACGTCGCCGGCTCGCTTGAGTACGCCCGCATGCGCCCCGACACCCGAGGCATGGCGATCGGGCTGTTCAGCCGGTGCATGGGCGGTAGTTCTACGTTCTCTGCGATGACGCGCTGGCCCGCGTCTTTCGACGGCGTGCGCTGCCTCGTGTCGCCTCAGCCGGTCACTCCGCTGGTCATCGTCGCACGCCGCCTAACCTTGATGGGCCTCGGTGACCGCCTCGACGACTTCAACACCCTCGTCCGGCTGCGCACCAGCGTCGGGCTCGAGCAGCGGACCCCGGTGGAGTGGGCTAGGAACGTCCGCGTGCCGACCTTCCTGTACCAGGTCCGCCACGACAGCGTCACCGATCCCAGCGACGTCCAGGCGATGTTCGACAACATTCCCGTGCCCGAGAAGAAGCTGCAGTGGATCGATGGCACCACGGCCCGATTCGACGGCTACCTGGAGTTCCAGCGCCGCCCGCAGCCCATGCTCGACTGGTTCGCGCAGTACATGTCGTGATCTAGCCCGCAGCGCGGCGAGCGGCCCGCCGGTGGTTATATGCGCTGGTGAAGGTGTCCAGCAGGGCTTGCGGGCCGGTCACGGTGGCCAAGGCATACCGGCTGCTGCACGCCATCCTGAACACCGCGACTGATGACCGGCTCATCCGCCGTAACCCGTGCCGGATCAAGGGCGCTGGCCAGGAGGACTCGCCAGAGCGCGAGGTCATCTCGCTGGAAACACTGGTCGAGCTGCTCGACCGGGTGCCACCGCGATACCGCGCGCTCGTCCTGCTGGCGACGTTTGCCAGCCTGCGGTTCGGCGAGCTGGCTGGGCTGCGGCGGGGACAGCTCGACCTGGAAGGCTGCGCGGTGCGCATCGTCATCTCAACGGCCGAGACCGACGACGGAAGACTGATAGACGACGACCCGAAGTCACAGGCCGGGCGGCGGCGGGTCGCCTTCCCGAAAGAGATCGCGCCGGAACTGCGCTGGCACCTAGAGCGTTTCGCCCAGCCGGGAGAGGGCGGCCTGGTCTTCATCGGGCCGAAGGGCGGCAGGCTGCGGCGGTCCACCTTCCGCCGGACCTGGACCAAAGCCCGCACCGCCATCGGCTTGCCGGACCTGCATTTTCACGACCTGCGCCACACAGGAAACACGATGGCGGCGGGCCAGAGCGCGAGCCTGCGGGAACTGATGGAGCGCATGGGCCATTCCAGTGCGCGGGCCGCGCTGATCTATCAGCATGCCACCCAGCAGCGAGACGAGGCCATCGCGGCGGGCATGGGCAAGCTGCTGCGGCGGGCGCGGCGCAAGGCGGCCAGGCCGGGCGGGGGAGCGGGCACGGAGCTGCCATCGGGCACGCAACGGGCACGAGGCCGGAAACGCGCCTCCTGAAGATCACCTAGAAACCGATGATCATGCCCCTGACCTGGGCCGGAGCAGTAAGAGCGGGCGAAGGGAATCGAACCCTCATGACCAGCTTGGAAGGCTGGGGCTCTACCATTGAGCTACGCCCGCGAGCCGCGCCGGCGCAGCCGGTTCGGGCCCCGGCCAGCACGTCATCACGCGTAGCGTACCGGCTTATCAAGCGGGGACGGGTCACTGGATCGGGTCTGTGCCGCCCGGGGATCCGGCTAGACAGGTAGGCTACGGTCGCCTTATCGGGATGTGGCGCAGCTTGGTTAGCGCGCCTGCTTTGGGAGCAGGAGGCCGCGAGTTCGAATCTCGCCATCCCGACCACGAACGCCCCAGGTCACACGCTCGCCCACACCAGGCCGATAGCCGGGCCAAATCGGTGAATAACTAACACCGCCCGCACCTGCTGCCAGTAGACCAGCTCAGTGACGCTGTTCTGCTTGTGCCGATGAGCCGGAGAAGCTCATTGAGAGGCGTCCCGTTGTCCGTCAGGCCCGTTCTTCGTCGTGCAGCGAGGGGGCGTAGGAGATGCCGACGATCAGGCCATCCTCGGTGAGAAGCCGGGTCACCGTCTGTCCCCACGGCTCGGTGCGCGCCGGGTGCAGCAACTCGTAGCCCGCGCGCTGAAGCTCGCTGCCAGCCGCAGCGACGGCTTCTGCATCCTCGACCTCGAACTCGATTGACGCCTGGGGGACCACCCGGCCGGCGGGCCACGCCGGCGTGCCGAAGCACGCTTCGGCCGCCTGCGAGAGCGGCCACACGCCGAAGTGCTTGCTGCCGGGAATGCGCTCACTGGAGTAGTACTCATCGGCGTCGTACTTCTCCAACGGCAGGCCGAGGGCGTCCATGAATAGCTTGCGGCTCTGCGGCGGGTCAGCGGCGACGACCGACATGCTCGCGATCATGAGAACGTTCATGTGGCCCACGCTACGGCCGCAGCCAACGACGCGGCGGTTGCTTAGGGGGTGGATGGCCGCCGGAAGCCATTAGTTCCTCTGTCCGGGTCCCGGTCCGCCGCGAACAAAGGCCTGCACGTCAGCCACGACATCGACGGGCGCTACCACTTCCGCGCCAGCTTGGCGATTCCCCCCGCAACCTTCGCGGGCGGGTGGGCGCTGGACCACGTCGAGAGCAGGTACATGCCGCGGCCAGACCAGGCGTCCGGGACACGCCAGCGCAGCCCGAACGTGTGCACTCCTGCGGCCAGCGGCTGGCGGGAGTGAGCCAGGATCGGGTGCAGGCTACTGGGGCCGCTCCAGCTATCGCCGGAGATGCCGAGCCATAGCGCTGTGAGCCGGACGTGCCTGGGCACCGTCACGGCGACCTTCATGACCAGGTGCTCGCCCGGGCGGACGTAGTAACGGGGCATAGGGCCACCTCTGGGGAACGAGGCGGATCGCCCGTTGATGATCATGGTGTACGTCAGGCGGGGTAGCGGTGGCGACGGGCACAACGCACCCGGGGGGCACCGTGGGGACGCGGAACAGCCGACTAGCGCGAGGGCCCCCGCCAGAAGCGCGGCGGCCAGGCCAGTGCGCAGAACCGGGCTCACGGCGCCAGTATGACCGATCTTGGTGCCCGAGCCAGGATCCGGAGGCCGCGGAAACGGTGGCTGCCGCAGGCCAGGATCGCGCCGGGTCAGCCGCTGGCCGGGCCCGGATCCGCGCCGCGCTGGCCGGCCTGCCCGCTGAGCCAGGCCAGGGCGGCCTCGGCGGCGCCGAGGACCGAGACATGCCCGTCGTCCGGGCGCAGCCAGAGCTCCGCCGACGGCGTATGGCTGGCCAGCCACTCACCATGCGAACTGGGCACGATGCGGTCCTGGCCACCATGCAGGTACAGGACCGGGGCGCGTATCTGCCCGGGATCGAAGCCCCAGGGTGCGACGTAGGCCAGGTTGTCGTCGACCGCGCCTCCCACCCCGCCTTCGATGGCCTGCCCGGCGACCGCGCCCACCCAGGACCAGGGGCCCGCGAGCGCCGCATGATCGGCCGGGGTGAACTGCTCCGGGTCGAACTCGGCGGAGGTGAGATACCTTTCGAGCGCCGCGCGTCCCTGGGTCGCGGCGCACAGTTCAGCCTCGCCGAAGGGGTGCATGCCCGCGAACCAGTCCAGTCCCTCGGCGCCGAGCGGGGCCAGTCCTGACCCGGACACGACGCCGATGACGCGATCGGGCAGGAGCGCACCGCAGGCCAGGGCGTGCGGGCCGCCACCGGAATGCCCCATGACCGCGAAGCGGGAGAGGCCCAGCGCGGCGGCGATGTCTGACACGTCGGCCGCCGCCGACGCTATGTCCCGGCCGGGGCGGGGCGTGGATCCGCCGTACCCCGGCCGGTCATACGACACCCAGCGGATACCGAGCTGGTCGGCTGCGGGGAACAGTGGCTCGGGTGGCGCGCCGATGTTCGGTGTCCCGTGGTGCCACACCACGGCCAGCCGCCCGGCGCCGCCCTCCGGGACCGCGTCGTAGACATGAAGATTGCGCCCGTCACTGAGCGCCAGGTCGATCTCTTTTACCTGCACCGGGTCGCCCGTCCCTATCTCATCCGGCCCCACGTCAGCTGGCCCTACTCCACCCGCGCCCCGTTAAGGGACGGCGACGGCCACGCGCCGGATCTCAACGTTGTCGATGGAGACGCCCGGGGCGGACCACTTGCTGGCCGCTTCCGCCGCCTGCCTGCTCCGCTCCTCGGTATCGAACAGCAGGATCGAGAAGCCCTGCCCGTCATGAGGTTCGAGCCAGTATCCGGCCGTGAACCCAGGCGCCGAGGTGACGCGCGGCAGGATGTCGTCCATCAGCGCGGCGGCCGCCGCGGGGGCCTGGCTGGGGTCGATGGTGATGGTCACGAGCGCAGCGTGCATGCGTCCCTCTCCGGTGCGGGCGGTCTCGTCTGTCATGCATCAAGACGAGGCGGCACCGGGAAACTCACCGGCGTCTGCACCGAGGCATGGGCGGGCCGGCCCGTGAGCGGACCCGCCCAGCGGGCCACCCAGCCCAGTTACGTCGGCGGTTCGACGTAGCGACGCTGCTCAGTCACCTCGGCTGCGCCCCGTTCACGCCGCCGCATGGTCATCAGGGCGATGGCGACGCACAGGCCGGCCACCCCGCCGATCATCAAGATCACGCCAATGACCTGCAAATCGACGTTCTTGGGCGTCCAGGTGACAGCGAAGCGGAGAATCGCGCCGATGATGATCAGTGCTGCGCTTCCGCCGATAGTCACGAGCGCCTTCCTCCCGGGTCACGCCACCCGTGGCCGGGTGGCCGCGTCCTAGCCAGCGGGAGTGCACGCGGGCTGGGGCGCTCATATCTCCTCGCTGGACTATGGCCTTCCTGGGGCCGGCCTACCTCACCCGCCGCGGGTGACCCGTTCCGGACACCCCCGGCGGGCCTGGGCGCACAACGGGGCGTTCCGGACCTCCGCTGACCCTGCCTGCGGGCCGACAGAGCCGGACAGCGCCGGACACACTGACCCCCTGAGCTGCCGCTGCTCACCGGGTGCCGGCGGACCGGGCCGGTCTTTCACCCGGTACGGGCGAGGCGACAGGGGGGCTGCCTCAGCGACTGTGATCTCGCCTGCCGCCGAGGGGCACCCGCAACCGGGGGGCACAGGTGCCCGCGGCGGCAGGCTTCCAAGCGCTCCCGGTAACGGGAGCTGGAGGTGGCCGGTGTCTGATGGTGGCGATGGCGCGGCACAAGGTCGGCTGACCCACGACGCCGGTCCCCTCGGGGCGGACGAGCGGGCGGAGCTCGGACGGCTTCGCGCCGAGGTCGCGCTCCTGCGTTCCCGCCCCGCCCCGCCCGGGGCCGTCTCCGGCGGGAATCCGGGCACTGGCCGGCGCCACCGGCCCGGCTGGCGCGGACCGGTCGCCACCCTGCTGATCGTGCTGGGTTGTGTCCTCGCGCCGGTCTCCGTGCTCGCGGTATGGACCGCCAACCAGGTGTCCGACACCAACCGCTACCTGGCGAACGTCGCACCGCTCATCCACGAGCCCGCCGTCCAGAGCGCGCTGACCGACAAGATCACGAACGAGATCAACGCCCAGATCCACGTCCAGGCCCTCACCAACCAGGCCGCTTCCACGCTGAAGAGCAAGGGCCTGCCCCGGGTCGGCACGCTCCTGCAGACTTTCTCCGGCTCGCTCGCGGGCGCGGTGGGCGGCTTCATCCACACCCAGGTCGCCAAGATCGTCGCCAGCCCGCAGGTGGCGAACGTGTGGGTACGGGTGAACCGCACGGCCCACGCTGAGCTGGTGAAGGCCCTCTCCGGCCAGGGCGGGGGTGCCATCACGATCAGCAACGGCCAGGTCGTGATGAACCTCGGGCCGTTCATCAACGTCGTCAAGAAAGACCTGGCCGCGCGGGGATTCACGCTGGTCAACAGCATCCCGGCGGTCAACCCGACGCTGGCCCTGTTCTCCGCCAAGGAACTGGTCAGGGCGCAGAGTGGCTACCGGGCCCTCAACGACCTGAAGGTCGTCCTGCCCATCCTGTCCCTGGTACTGCTCGCCGCCGGGATCTACATCGCGCGCAGTCACCGCCGGGCGCTGATCGGCGCCGGGCTCGGCTTCGCGGCGTCGATGGCGCTGCTCGGCGTGGCGCTGGCCATCGCCCGAAGCATCTACCTGAACAGCGTGCCGAGCAGCGTGCTGCCCGGCAACGCGGCCGCGGTCATGTACGACACGCTGGTCCGGTTCATCAAGGACGGGCTGCGGACCCTGCTGGTCGTCGGCCTGATCGTGGCCATCGCGGCGTTCTTCACCGGACCATCGGTCAGCGCGGTCCGTACCCGCGGCGCGTTCAGCGGCGGGCTGGGCTGGCTGCGGGCCAGCGGGGAACGCGCCGGGCTGCGCACCGGGCCGGTGGGGCAGTGGACGTTCCAGCACCGCACCGGGCTGCGCGTCGGCGCAGTGGCCCTCTTCGCCCTGATCTTCGTGTTCTGGGGTCGCCCGACCGCCATGGTGGCCGTGGTCCTCGCCATCCTGCTGCTCGTCCTGCTCGGTCTCATCGAGCTGATCGGCAGGCCTCCGGTGACTGCGG
>JAOPYP010000373.1 GCA_025964635.1 Actinomycetes bacterium
GTGGCGTCCCGCTGCAGCAGGACGGCGTCCGTGTAGCTGGTCGTCTCCACGAAGTGCAGGTTGTCCCCGGCGTCGATCCTGCCGCCGGTCGCGTTGATCCGCACCCCCGTCGCGTACTTGGCCAGGCTGCCCTTGAAACTGCCGTTGCTGTCGACCGGCGGGGTGCGGTAGGTCATCGCGCTGGCGTCGTTGAGATGAGCGGGCGCGGTGCGCAGGGCGCTGTGGATGAAGTCGGGGCCGTCCCGCTCGTTCTGGAAGAAGGAGAGCGCGTTGGCCAGCGGCCGCGCGTACAGCTGCGCGGCGGGGCCGATCGTGAACCAGGGCGAGGCCGCCGACGCGTCGCCCAGGATCCCGGCCCGGTACCGGCCCGGGGCACGGACCCCGGTGAACCGGGCCGCCCACACCCACCCGTAGCGCTTGCTCCAGGCGCCGAGGTTCTGGCGGGCCACGCCGGAGGCGGCCACCGTGCAGGACCCGGACCGGACTACCACCCAGCGGAGGTCACCCGAGGGCCTGGCCTTGGTCATGATCTCGGCCAGCTTGGCCGCGCCGGACGGGTAGCCGACCTGGTCCACCCGGATCGCCGCGGCCGGCGCCCCGGCCGGGGTGCGGTGCGACCCGGTGGTCAGCACGGCCCCCGTGGAGGGCTCGGCGCAAATCTTGGCGACCTGGGATCCGGCGGGCGTCCCGCGGCCTGCCCCGGTCGGGGCGCCCGCTGTTCCGGCCCGGCCTGCCCTGGTCGGGGCGCCCGCCGTTCCGGCCTGGCCTCCTCCAGTGGAGGCGCCCGCCGTTCCGGCCCCCAGTGCCGCGGTGAGGAGGGCCGCCGCGAGGCTGAACGCCACGGCGCACGCTCCGGTCCGGGCCGCACCGCGCCGGTGCCCTCTTCGGCCCGCCCACCCACGCCCAAGATCCATCGACCCAGGCTAGGTCCCGGTGGCGCCGCGGACAATGGGCCAGTAAAGGTTGTTTCCGGTAGCCAGGGCGTTACGGCCGGGCGATGACCTGGAACGTGGCTAGGGTGGGATCGGCGGCGTAGGCGATCCGGCCGCCATCGGCCCGCGCCGCGCGCAGCGCGTCGAGGGCCGCCGCCGTGATCACCTCACCCGGGGCCAGCACCGGCACGCCCGGTGGGTAGGGCGCCACCAGTTCGCCGCTCACCCGCCCCACGGCCTTAGCCGCGGGCTGGGTTTCGTTGCGGCAAAAAAAGGCCTGCCGCGGCGGCATCGCCATCTCCGGGATCACCGTCCACGACGCGGCCGGCACCGGCCGCCGGGGCGGCCCGCGGTGCGCCTCGACGATGTCCGCGAGAGTGTCCGCGAAGCGGGCCACGGTGGCCTCGTCGTCGGCCAGCGTGATGATCGGGATGATCGTGTCCCGGTCGGCCATCTCCACCGGCATGCCCGCCGCGATGAGGTCCGCCTCCACCGCGATGCCGTGCGCCCCGGTCCCGGCCAGCAGGACCACCAGCTTGGCGGGCTCGACCCCCGGGCCGTCGAGCACGTCCAGCCCGGGCACCTGGCGCAGCCGGTCCCTGGCCGCCGCGACGGTGCGCAGCAGCCGGTCACACAGGTCCCGGCCGTCCCGGGCCAGCAGCGCCCGGGCCGCGTCGATGCTGGCCATGATCGCGCCGGCCGGGCTGGTCGTGTGCGTCGCCTCGAACGCCCGGTGCAGGCGCGCCGGGTCCAGGCGGCCGGCCGCCGTGCGGGCCAGCACCAGCGCACCCTGGGTGTAGGCGGGCAGCGCTTTGTGCGCGCTGGTCACCATGGCGTCCGCGCCGGCCGCCAGCGCGTGCGGCGGCAGCCCCGGGTGGAAGCCGAGGTGCGCGGCCCAGGCCGCGTCGACCAGCAGCGGCACCCCGGCCTCGTGCGCGGCGGCCGCGTGCCCGGCCAGGTCGCCGGTGGTGCCCACGTAGGACGGGTCGCCGAGGAACACCGCGCAGGCGTCCGGGTGGCGCGCCAGCGCGTCCCGGACCGCGGCGACCGGGACCGGGCCGGGCAGCCCGCTCGCGGGGTCCACCTCGGGCAGCACCCATACCGGCTCCAGGCCGGCCAGCACGATGCCGAGCAGCAGCGAGCGGTGCAGCGCCCGGGTCACCACGATCGGCCGGCCCGGCTCACCCGCGGCCAGGGCGAGCGCCTGGTTGCCGTGCGTCGAGCCGGCCACCGAGAACCGGCACCAGTCGGCGCCCCACAGGTGCGCGGCCCGCTGTTCCGCCCCGGCCAGCAGCGCGTCCGCGTGCTTGATGCTGTCCAGCCCGCCGTAGAGCGGCGCGTCACCCGAGGTCACGTCGCCGGTGAGGTCGCGGCGCTGCTTGTGACCGGGCACGCTCATGGGCGTGAACTCACCGGCCGCGGCCTGCGCGGTGAACCGCAGCCACGCGTCCAGCAACGGCGCGTCCCCCCGCAGCCCCCGGGGATCCCTGAGGTCCGTCATCCGGCCTCGCTCACCGGCTGCTGCGGCTGGTGGCGGTAGAACGGGACGGGCTCCGGGGGCAGCGGCGTGTTGCCCAGGATCAGGTCGGCGGCCTTCTCCGCGGTCATCATGACCGGGGCGTAGATGTTGCCGTTGGTGATGTAGGGCATCACCGAGGCGTCCACGACCCGCACCCCGTCCAGCCCGTGCACCCGCAGGGAGGCCGGGTCGGTGACCGCGTCGGCGCCGGTGCCCATCCTGGCGGTGCACGACGGGTGCAGCGCGGTCTCGGCGTCCCGGCGGACCCAGTCGAGGATCTGCTCGTCGGTCGCGACCTCCGTCCCCGGGGACAATTCGCCCGCGTTGTACTCGT
>JAOPYP010000413.1 GCA_025964635.1 Actinomycetes bacterium
GGTGCCGCCGGACGATCGCGCCGGCCCGCTGGGCGGCGGCGGCCAGCATGAAGCTGTTCGACTCCCAGATCTGGCCCGGGATCAGGGGAGTGCCCGGCTCGACCAGCTCGTTGCCGGTCGAGATGACGGCGACCCGGGGCGGCGTGCGGGCCAGGACCTCGCCCTGTCCGGACGCGGCCAGCAGCGCCAGCTGCACGGGGCCGATCATGGTGCCCTGGGGTAGCAGGACGGTGCCCTCGGCGACGTCGTCGCCGCGGTGACGGATCGCGTTGCCCAGGTCGGGGGCCTGGCGGAAGACCGCGACCGTGGTGCCGCCGTCGGTCCACTCCACCGGGACGACGGCGTCGGCGCCCTCGGGCAGCCGCGCGCCGGTCATGATCTGCAGGCAGGCCCCGGCCTCGACCCGGTAGTCGCCCGTGTCGCCCGCGGCGATCTCACCCCGGACCTCGAGCGTGACCGGGGCGGCCGGGCTGGCCCCGGCCAGGTCGGCCGCCTGGACCGCGTAACCGTCCATGGCCGAGTTGTCGAACGACGGCAGCGGGGTGCTGGCCGTGACGTGCTCGGCCAGGACGCTCCCGTTCGCGCCCGCCAGCGGCACCCAGACCGGCTCGACCGGGCGGATGGCCGCGAGCACGTCGGCCAGGTGGTCCTCGACGGGGACCAGCGGCGGGTCGGCGTGCGAGCCCGCCGATGGCGGGCCGCCATGCGGCCCGGCTGGCTCCTGGTGGGTCATTGCAGGTTGTCGAGGAACTTGCGGAGCCAGGGGACGAACTCCCCGGCCACGTCGGGCCGCTCGACCGCGAACTGGACCAGGGTGCGCAGGTAGTCGACCTTGTTGCCGGTGTCGTAGCGGCGGCCGCGGAACAGCACGCCGTACACGCCGCCCCCGTCGGCCGGGTCCATCCCGGCCAGGGTCTTGAGCGCGTCGGTGAGCTGGATCTCGCCGCCGCGGCCCGGCGGGGTGTGCTCCAGCACCCCGAACACGGCCGGGTCGCACACGTAACGGCCGATGATGATCCAGTTGCTGGGCGCGTCGTCCGGGGCGGGCTTCTCGACCAGGTCGGTGATCCGGACGACGTCGTCCTCGTCGGTCGGGTCGATGGCGGCGGTCCCGTAACTGGACACCTGGTCGTGCTCGACCTCCATCAGCGCCACGACCGAACCGCCGCGCTGCTCCCGGACCTCGAGCATCCGCTGCAGCAGCCGGTCGTCCGGGTGGATGAAGTCGTCGCCGAGCAGGACCGCGAACGGTTCGCGGCCCACGTGCTTGGCCGCGCACGACACCGCGTGGCCGAGGCCCTTCGGCTCGCCCTGCCGCACGTAGTGCACGGTGGCCAGCTCAGCGGAATCGCGGATGAGGGCTAGCCCTTCGTTATCGCCCTTGGCGATGAGGGCTTCCTCGAGCTCGTAGTTGCGGTCGAAGTGGTCCTCGATGGACCGCTTGCTGCGCCCCGTGATGAGCAGCACGTCATCGAGCCCGGCGTGAACCGCCTCCTCCACCACGTACTGGATGGCAGGCTTGTCCACCACGGGCAGCATTTCCTTGGGGGTCGCCTTGGTCGCGGGGAGGAAACGAGTTCCCAGGCCCGCCGCGGGGACGACCGCCTTCGTGACCTTGGTCGCGATGCTGTCAGGCATCTTCGTACCCTAGTCGGGCGGGACGGCCGGCTTGATCCGGGTCCGGGTCTCGGGGGGCGACTATCAGGAATGTCACAGTAACCTCGCAGCGTGGACGCGCGTGAGGCTCCTGTTCCCCGCCCCGGCGGGCTTAACCGGGGTAAGGCCGCGCTGCGGGAGCGGCTGCTGGCCGCCCGCAGGCAGCTCACCCCGGCCGAGCGGGCCGGCGCGGGCCGGGTCATCCGGGACGCCATCCTGTCCCTGCCCGAGACCCAGATGGCCGGCACGGTGGCCGCGTACTACTCGGTCGGCGCCGAGCCGGAGACCCGCGGGCTGCTGTTCGCGCTGTGGAAGCGGGGCAGCTACGTGCTGCTGCCGATTCTCCTCCCGGACGGCGACCTGGACTGGGCCTCCTACGAGGGCCCGGATTCCCTCCGGCCCGGGCCGCGGGGACTGACCGAGCCGGCCGAGCCGCCCCGCGGGGCCGGGGCGATCAGCAGCGCCGACCTCGTGCTGGTGCCCGCGCTCGCGGTGGATCACTCCGGGATGCGGCTCGGGCGCGGCGGCGGCAGCTACGACCGGGCGCTGGCCCGGGTCGGAACACCGGTGCCCACCGTGGCGTTGGTGTACGACAGCGAGTTCGTTCCGCACGTGCCCTCCGGCCAGCATGACCAGCGGGTTCGCATGGTCGCCCGGCCTTCCGCGGGGATCATGCGCCTGCCCCGGGAATGATCGGCCGGCGTGGGAATGAGCTACCATTTAGCAGTCGTGGACGGGGAGTGCTAAGGACTGCCCCTCAGGCCACAAGAGGAGAGATCGTGCCGACCTACCAGTACACCTGCACGGAATGCGGCGAGCAGGTCGAGGTCGTGCAGAAGTTCACCGATGACCCGCTGACCGTATGCACGGCCTGCGGCGGCCGGCTCCGCAAGGTGTTCTCGCCCGTCGGCATCGTGTTCAAGGGGTCCGGCTTCTACCGCACCGACAGCCGGAAGGCCGCGGCCAGCGACGGGCCGGCCAAGAAAGACAAGGAACCCGCCGGGTCCAAGTCGTCGGACTCGTCGTCCGGGTCCGCCAAGGATTCCGGCTCGTCCGGGTCATCCGACAAGAGCTCCAGCTCGTCGGATTCGTCGTCGTCGTCGTCCTCCGGCTCGGGCTCGTCGGGCTCGGGCTCGTCGGGGTCCGGCTCGTCGTCGTCGTCCGGCTCCGGGTCCTCGTCCGGCTCCTCCGGTAAAAAGGGCAGCAAGAGTTCGGCCCCGGCTGCCTCCGCCTGAACCTCTGGCTAACCTGGCCGCGTGAGTCAACCCGCAGACGTTGTGAGCCATCCCGCTGAGGTCGGCAGCGCCGGGGCGCGCCTGCCCAACCTGGCCCGCGCCGACATTGGGGTCATCGGCGGATCCGGCTTCTACGAGTTCCTGGAATCCGCCGACGAGATCACCGTGGACACCCCGTACGGCCTGCCCAGCGACCCCATCGTGACCGGCGAGGTCGCGGGGCGGACGGTGGCGTTCGTCCCCCGGCACGGCCGTGACCACCGCTTCCCCCCGCACAAGATCCCGTACCGGGCCAACCTGTGGGCGCTGCGCTCGCTCGGTGTCCGGCAGATCCTGGCCCCGACCGCCGTGGGCTCGCTGAACCCCGCGCACGGCCCCGGCCGGCTGGCCATCCCGGACCAGCTCGTGGACCGGACCAGCGGCCGCAGCCAGACCTTCTACGACCGGGATGCGGTGCACGTCCCGTTCGCTGACCCGTACTGCCCCACCGGCCGGGCCCAGTCGATCGCGGCCGCCCGCGCCGCGGGCTGGGACCTGGCCGAG
>JAOPYP010000428.1 GCA_025964635.1 Actinomycetes bacterium
CGGACGGGTTCCGGCTGGCCGGCGCGGACGGCATGCCGGAAGGCTGGCCGGACGGCGCGGACGGTGATGCGGAGGGCGGCCCAGGCCCCGGGCCGGATGGCGGCGCGCGGCGGCCGCCCGGCATGGCCGGGGACGTCCGGTTCAACGACGGGGCATGCGACCCGGCCGGCCGGTTCTGGGCGGGCACCGTGGCCCGGGACCGCCGGGCCGGCGGGGGCGCGCTGTACCGGCTCGACCCGGACGGGCAGATCACCGTGATGCTGGACGGCGTAACCGAGTCCAACGGCCTGGGCTGGAGCCCGGACGGCGGCACGTTCTACTTCATCGACTCAGGCGAGCCCCGGCCCCGGATCCGGGCCTTCCCGTGCGGCCTGGCGGCCGGCACGCTCGGCACCCCGCGCGATCTGGTCCAGCCCCCGCCGGAGCACGGGATCCCGGACGGGCTGATCGTGGACGCCGCGGGCTGCCTGTGGGTGGCGTTCTGGGGCGGCCGGGCGGTGCGCCGCTACTCCCCGGCCGGCGAGCTGCTGGCCGAGCTGCCGGTGCCGGTGTCGCAGCCGTCCTGCCCGGCGCTCGGCGGCCCCGACCTGGCCGACCTCTATGTCACCACGGCCTGGGAGGACATGACGCAGGCCCAGCGGGCCGCGGAGCCGCTGGCCGGGCACCTGCTGCACACCCGGGCCGAGGACGCCGGGCTTGACGGCGTCCGGGGCCAGCTCGCGGGACAGTTCGCCGGATAGGGAGACACCAGTGTCGAGGATCGTGCTCGAGGGCATCACCAAGCGGTACCAGGACGGGACCACCGCGGTCCGGTCGCTGGACCTGTCCATCGCGGACGGCGAGCTCATGGTGCTGGTCGGCCCGTCCGGGTGCGGCAAGACCACGGCGCTGCGCATGGTGGCGGGCCTGGAGGAGATCACCGAGGGGACCATCCTCGTCGACGGCCAGCCGGTCAACGACATGGAGCCGCGGGACCGGGACATCGCGATGGTGTTCCAGAGCTACGCGCTGTACCCGCACCTGAGCGTGCGGGACAACATGGCGTTCAGCCTGAAGTACCGCAAGACCCCGAAGCAGGAGATCCGCCGCCGGGTCGACGAGGCCGCGCGCATCCTGGAACTGGAGGAGCTGCTGGGCCGCAAGCCGCGGCAGCTGTCCGGCGGGCAGCGGCAGCGGGTCGCGATGGGCCGGGCCATCGTCCGCCAGCCCCGCGCGTTCCTCATGGACGAGCCGCTGTCCAACCTGGACGCCAAGCTCCGGGTGCAGATGCGGGCCGAGATCGCCAAGCTGCAGCGCTCGCTCGGGGTGACCACGATCTACGTGACCCACGACCAGACCGAGGCCATGACGCTGGGGAGCCGGGTGGCGGTGATGCGGCACGGCGTGCTCCAGCAGGTCGCCGCGCCGCAGGAGCTCTATCAGCGGCCCGCCAACCTGTTCGTGGCCGGGTTCATCGGCTCGCCCGCGATGAACCTGGTCAAGGCGACGCTGGAACCCGGAGCCGATGGCCCGGAGGTGATCTTCGGCCCGCACCGTCTCCGGGTGCCCGCGGGGGTGAGCCGCCAGCACCCGGCCCTGGAGAAGTACCGGGGCCGCACGGTGGTGGTCGGGTTCCGGCCGGAGAACCTGGAAGACGCCGCCCTGGTGCCGGACGCGCCGCCCGAGTCGGTGCTCGAGGTATCGGTCGAGCTGCGCGAGGAACTCGGCGCGGAGGTCAATGCGCACTGCACGGTGGGAGTGCCGCCGCTGCAGGTGGCGGCGGTGGCCATCGGGGACAGCGAGCCGGACGCGGCCGAGATCGAGGAGGTCCCGCAGATCCCGGCGATCATCGCCCGGCTGGATCCGAGGACCGCGATCCGCGAGGGGGAGCGGGCCCGGCTGCACGTGGACCTGGACTCACTGCACTTCTTCGACCCCGAGTCCGGGGACAGTCTCCGGGACTAGCGCGTGCTCCCGCACCCATCCGGCGATCCGGTCCAGCAGCGGCCCGTCAGCGCCTGACTCCGCGTGCCCGAAGCCGGGCTCGATCCACAGTTCCCTGGGCTCGTGCGCCGCGTCGTACAGCCGCTGCCCGTGGTCGGGCGGGAAATACAGGTCCTGGTCGCCATGCACCACGAGCAGCGGGATAGGTGAGATCATCGCGGCGGCCTCGTCGGGAGGAACCGGGACCGGGTCCCACCCGGATGGGCTGATCCGGGTCTTCAGCCAGGCCCGGGTAACGGCCCGGCCGACCCGGCGCTCCACCGCGAAGTGCACCCGGCGCATCGGCTTGGTGCCGCGGTAGTACCAGTGACCCGGCCCGCTGACCGACACGGCCGCGTCCAGCCCGCCGACCAGCCCCGCGTACCGCATCACCACCGAGGCCCCCATGGAGAACCCCACCGCCGCGATCCGCCGGTAACCGAGTTCCCGGGCGTAGGCCACCGCCACGTCCAGGTCCTTGATCTCCCGGTCCCCCACCGTGGACAGCCCGCCGGACCGGCCATGGCCGCGGAAGTCGAACGACACCACCCCGCCCGCCCGGCGCAGCCTGCTGGCCACCTTCCAGACCGCGCCGTGCTGCCAGGACAGGGTGAAACCATGGGCAATAACGAACCCCAGGTCGCTGGGGCCAGGGAGATGCACCGCGTCGATGGGGATCCCGTCCTCGGTCACCAGGGTCAGCGCCTTCACAACGGGTCCAGTCATTCCCCCATTCTGCTGGATCGCCGCGGGACGGCCGCACGCCAGGCCAGCCGGTCCCAGGGCCGCTCACGCCGGCGTGCCAGTCCCGGCACGGACCGTCACCAACGGTCCCAGCCGGCCGGCGCGGGCCCGGCGCCAGGCGTGTGAAAGAGTCTCGTTCTGGAAGCAAACGCGCGAAGAGAGGCAGCCGCGTGAAGATCGGCCTGCAGATCCCAGACTTCACCACCGCGGACGGCCCAGGCCACCTCGGCGCGAACCTGGCCACTGTGGCCCGCACCGCGGACGACGCCGGCTTCGAGTTCCTCGCCGTGATGGACCACTTCTTCCAGATCCAATCGTTCGGCCCGCCGGAGCACGAGATGCTCGAGGCGTACACCACGCTCGGCTACCTGGCCGCGAACACGTCGCGGGCCAAGCTGCTGACGCTGGTCACGGGGGTGACCTACCGCCACCCCGGCATGCTCGCGAAGATCATCACCACCCTCGACGTGCTGTCCGGCGGGCGGGCCTGGCTCGGCGTGGGCGCGGCGTGGAACGACGAGGAGTCCCGCGGGCTCGGCATCCCGTTCCCGCCGGTCGCCGAGCGGTTCGAGCGGCTGGAGGAAACGCTGCAGATCTGCCTGCAGATGTTCGGCGGCGACGACCGCCCCTACCACGGCCGGCACTACCAGCTCGAGCGGCCGCTGAATTCGCCGCTGCCGCTGACCAGGCCCCACCCGCCGATCCTCATCGGCGGCTCGGGTGAGAAGAAGACCCTCCGCCTGGTGGCCCAGTACGCCCAGGCCTGCAACCTGTTCCCCGGCCCGGACCTCGCGCGCAAGCTGGACGTGCTGCGGGGCCACTGCGAGGCCGTGGGCCGCGACTACGACGAGATCGAGAAGACCGTCTACTTCATCTACGACGTCGGCGAGAAGGGCGAGAAGGCGGCCCAGGTGGTCGACCAGCTCGGCGGGCTGGCCGAGATGGGCTTCGGCGCCGCGATCGGCGCGTGCGCCAACGTCTGGGACGTCACCCCGCTCGAG
>JAOPYP010000435.1 GCA_025964635.1 Actinomycetes bacterium
CCCGGGGGCGGGCCGCCGGGGACCGGGCCGCCGGGGACCGGGGCGCCGGGGGTCGGGGCGCCGGGGGTCGGGGCGCCGTCCGGGAGCGCGGTGACGGCGGATGCGTCGCTGGTGTTCATGCCGGGCACCACGCTATGTCCCAGCGAGCGCCGCGTTGGGCCTGGCCCACCACTACGTCGCGATCTGGCGCCGTTCTGGCGCCGTAATGCTCGCCCGCCCCAATACCATGTGTCCGATGATGGCCTCCCGGGCGGCCGCGCAGCCGGCCGCCGCGACCGCCGACCAGCCATCCGGGCTCCTCGCCCGGATGGTCCCGCCCATGCCCGGCAGCGTCCTGTGGGGCTGGCTGGGCCCGCTGCTGGTCACCGCGTTCGGCGCGTTCCTGCGGTTCAACCAGCTGGGCAAGCCGGACAAGGTCATCTTCGACGAGACGTACTACGTCCCGGATGCGCTGGGGATCCTGCGGTACGGCGTCGAGCATAACTACGTGAGCGCGCGGAACTCGATGCTCGTCCGCGGGGACACGCACATCTTCAACACCGGCGGCGAGTTCGTCGTGCATCCGCCGGCCGGGAAGGTGCTCATCGCGTTCGGCGAGTGGACGTTCGGCGTCAACTCGTTCGGCTGGCGGTTCGCGGCCGCGCTGATCGGATCGCTGGCCATCCTGCTGCTGGCCCGGATCGCCCGCCGGATGACCCGGTCCACCCTGCTCGGCTGCATCGCCGGCCTGCTGATGGCGCTGGACGGGCTGGAGTTCGTGATGAGCCGCACGGCCCTCCTGGACATCTTCCTGATGTTCTGGATACTGGCCGCGTTCGGCTGCCTGGTCGTGGACCGGGACGTCACGCGGGCCCGGCTGGCCACGGCGACGGCCCGGACGGCAGGCGGTGCGCCCTCGGCGTGGGAGCCAGGGGGCGCGGACCCGGCCGGCCTGGAACCGGCTGCCCCGGACGGGCCCCGGGGGCCGAGGACCTGGTGGCGGAGGATCCCCTGGTGGCGTGTGGGCGCCGGGGTCTGCATCGGCCTGGCCCTGGCCTCGAAGTGGGACGCGATCTGGTACCTGCTCGGCCTGGCCGCGCTGGTCATCGCCTGGGATGTCGGTGCGCACCGGGCCGCCGGGCTGCCCGGCGGCTTCCTCGGCACCGTGCGGCGGCACCGCTGGCTGCCGGTCTGGTTCGGCGTGCTGCCCGTCGTGGTGTACCTGATCAGCTGGGCGGGCTGGTTCTTCAGCAGCAGCGGATACGACCGGCAGTGGGCCGGGCAGAACGGCATCCACACCCCGGTGATCTCCGCGCTGGCGTCGTTCGTGCAGTACCAGAAGCAGATCCTCCAGTTCCACCTGGGCCTGACCACGCACCATCCGTACCAGTCGCAGCCCTGGACCTGGCTGGTGATGAGCCGGCCGGTCGCGTTCTTCTGGCAGTGCCCGGCGGGCGGCACGCACGGGGCCTGCGCCGGCGCCAAGGCCCAGGAAGTGCTGGCCATCGGCACGCCGCTGATCTGGTGGGCGTCGATCGCCACGCTGCTGGTCTGCGTGGCCTGGTGGCTGACCCGCCGGGACTGGCGGGCCGGGGCGCTGCTGCTGGCCGTGGCCGTGGGCTGGCTGCCCTGGTTCTGGTTCGCGCTGCACGACCACCGCACCGAGTTCTTCTTCTACGCGCTGGAGTTCGAGCCCTACCTGATCCTGTCGATCACCCTGTGCCTGGGGCTGATCATCGGGTCGGCGCGGGCGTCCGCGATGCGCCGCACGGTCGGCGCGGCGGTGGTCGGCGCCTACCTGCTCGGGGTGCTGCTGAACTTCGCCTACCTCTACCCCGTCCTGGCGGCCCGGGTCATTCCGTACTCGTCCTGGCTGTCGCACATGTGGTACCACGGCTGGATATAGCGCGCGGTCAGCGGCCCGGCCTGGGTCCGGGGTCGGCGCCGGGCGGGTCCGCCCCGGCGGCCAGCAGCGCTGGTCCCGGCACCGGCAGCCGTTCCATCTCCCGGGGCTCGAACTTGACCAGGCCGCCCGCGTAGACACGGCCCTGGCCCGGGGTCACCGACCGGTTCAGGAAGGCGGCGAGGGCGTCCAGCACCCCGGGGGCCAGCGGCTCGCGCGGGTACAGCCCGTGCGCGATGTTGAGGTAGCTGGCCCCCGCGTGGTTGCGGACGAAGACCGGCGCCCGGCGGCCCATGTAGCTGGCCAGGATCGGCGGGGGCGCGCCGAGCCGGACCCGCCACCAGGGGGTGCGGTGCCGGGCCACGTACGAGTCCGCGGCCCCGGCCGCGGTGGCGTGGCGGAGGAACCGGGCCACGGCGGCCCGTTCCCGGCCGGGCAGGCCGTCCAGGTCCGCGGGCAGGCTGATGACCTGGCGCAGCGGGGCGCCCGGCGGCAGCACCGGGCCGGCCGCGATCAGTTCCCGGGCCCGGGTCACGGCGGGGACCAGGAACCGGTCCGGGATCAGCGGGTGCGGCCCCGCCGTCACCCACACCGCGTTCGCGCCGGTGACCTGGCCCCGGTGCACCCGGCATAGCTCGCCCAGCTCGACGTGGCCCTCGGGAAGGCGTCCCGGGTACGCGGCGGCGGAGCCGGGGTCCGGGCGGCCGGGGTCCGGGAGGCCGGGGTCCGGGAGGCCGGAGCTGACGTGAGGGAGGTCAGCGCGCAGCAGCGGTCCCCAGCGGGGGGCCGTGCGCAGTACCGCCGTGGGCACGGGGGTGCCGCCGGCCAGCGCGCCCAGCCGCTCCGGGGAGGCCACCCGGCGCATGCGGATCGCCTCGGCAGCGGTGCCGGGCCGGAAGCAGGTGATGACCGAGGTGGCGGCCGCGTCCGCGAACACCGGCACGGCCGGCTCGACCAGGTGGACCGCCTGGCCGCCGAGCGCACCAAGCAGCAATTCCCGGATCAGGCGGCCGTAGTTCACGTCCAGCCACTCGGCCGCGGTGATGAGCACTCCCAGGTCACCGGGGGCGGCGTGCCGCGCGGTGGCCAGGAAGAAGTGGGCGTGCAGCCCGGACAGCCCGCTGGCCGGCACCCCCTGGTCCCGGGCGGCGCGGCGGAGCCAGTCCTTCCCCGGCGCGCCGATCTGATGGTGCCGCACGTAGGGCGGGTTGCCCAGGAACAGCGTGGGCCCGCTGGCCGTGGGCAGCGGGGCGCAGCGGTAGTCGGCGAGCAGCACCGCGGACCGGGCCGCGAAGCCAGCCGCGGCCAGGCTGGCCCGGCCGATGATCGCAGCCACCGGGTCGATCTCGACGCCGACCAGGAGCGCCTGCGGCCAGCGGCGCCCCGCGGCCAGGAGCATCCGGGCCGACCCGGAGCCGGGATCCACGATCCGGGCCGGGCGGATCCCGGTGCCCGCCGCCCAGGCGATCATGCTCTCGATGATGGGCGGCGGGGTGAACGTCTGCCCGAGAACCCGGCGGCCCGCCGGGCCGCGCAGCGCGCAGAAGGCCTGCCCGAGCGGGTCCTGGCCGGCCCGGATCCGGTCACGGATCGCCGCCAGCGTGTGCGTCTGGCCGGGCTGGCGGCCGGCCGCGCGACCCGCACGTGCGGCCGCGCGGGACGCCAGGTCCTCTTCGGCCGGGGACCAGCCCGCCACGCAGGCCGCGCCGAGCTGGTTGGCCACGCCCACCAGCGCCTGCTCGTCCGGTAGGTGCTCGTCCGGTATCTGCCCGTCCGCTACCGGTTCAGCTGGTATCTGGCCGCCGGGGAGAACGCTGGTCACCCGCATCATTGTGACGGCATGGAGGTGATCGGGGCCGGCAGTACCCAGGCGCGCCGGGTTGCGTCACACTGGAGGCAGATTCCAGCCTTTGCGCGGGTCAATGATGATCTCCGCGCCGGCCGGCCAGTCCGGGGGACGGGCCGGCCCCGGAGTACTGGTGGGCGTTGCCCGGGCACACAGTGGGCCTTCAGGAATCTCTCAGTTTCAGGGGGTAGGAAAGAAAGTGCGGAGAGCGGGGAAAAAAGTGACCCGATTCACCGAGCCGGATGGGTGTCCCCGTACGTCTCTAGGGTGAAGGGTAACGACGGAGTGGAGTGACCCATGGGGACTAGCGAAGAGGCACCAGACCGGGACCAGCGGTTCGAGCAGGACGTCGTGCCGTTCCTCGGTCAGCTGTACCCCGCTGCGCTCCGCATGACCCGTAACCCGACGGACGCCGAGGACCTCGTCCAGGAGACCTCGGCCAAGGCGTACGCCGCGTTCCACCAGTTCCGGCCGGGCACCAACCTCAAGGCCTGGCTGCACCGCATCCTGGCCAACACGTTCATCAACACCTACCGCAAGCGGCGCCGTGAGCCGCGGCAGGCGTCCGGGGGCGACTTCCAGGAGTGGCAGCTGCCCGCGGACCCGCTGGCCGCGCAGGCCCGGTCAGCCGAGGCGGAGGCGCTCGACCGGCTCGCCGACTCGGAGATCCTGCGTGCACTGCGTGACCTGCCCGAGGAGTTCCGGGTCGCGGTGTACCTGGCCGACATCGAGGGCTATGCCTACAAGGAGATCGCCGAGATCATGGGCACCCCCATCGGCACGGTGATGTCGCGGCTGCACCGCGGCCGCGGCCGGCTGCGGGACAAGCTGGCCGCCTACGGCCCCGGCCCCGGCCCGGGCCTGGCGCCCATGACGGGCTGATCCAGGACTCCCAGCCCAGGACGGCCGGCCCGGCAGTTACCAGGCCCAGGGTTACCAGGCACTCCCCGCCCGCGGCGCGTGTTCCCAGCCCAGGGCGGCCGGGTCGTACACCCGCTCCACGTAGATCTGGTGCCACAGCGAGAACACGACCAGCACCCAGATGTGGCGCCAGCTGACGTCGGGCTCGCCCGCCCGGAACCGCTCCAGCATGCTGAGCGCGGCGTCCCGGTTGATCCACTCGTCGGTCTTGGCCTCGCGTAGCAGGCGATCGGCGAATCCGTACATCTCGCCCTTGAGCCAGTGCCCGATCGGCACCGGGAAGCCGAGCTTGGCCCGTTCGGCCGCGGCCTGCGGCAGCACGGAGGCCATCGCCTGGCGCAGCGCCAGCTTGGTGGTGCCCGCCCCGATCTTCTCGTCCCGGGCCAGCCGGGCCGCCACCGACATCACCTCGCGGTCCAGGAACGGAACCCGCAGTTCCAGGCTGTGCGCCATCGTCATCCGGTCCGCCTTGACCAGGATGTCGCCGTGCAGCCAGGTGTTGATGTCCACCAGCTGCATGGTGGATGTGTCGTCCAGGCCCGCCTCGGCCGCCTGATCGTAGACCGGGGCGGTGACGGCGTAGGCGCTGGCCGCCGGTGAGCCGGGCCCCCGGGCGATCAGGTCCACCTGGCTGCCCATGAACACGTGCGCGTTTCCGATGTAACGCCCCCGCAGCGGGGTGGAGGTCCGCTCGAGGAAGCCCTTGCCCTTGACCCCCGCCGGGAGCATCGAGGCGGCCCGCTTCAGTGGCGCCCGGGCCATATCCGGCAGCCTTTCCCCGGCCCGGACCACCCCCGGCTGGTGGTAGATGGCGTAGCCGCCGAACAGCTCGTCCGACCCTTCCCCGGACAGCACCACCTTGACGTGCTTGCTGGCCTCGCGGGCCACGAACCACAGCGGGACCGCCGCGGCGTCGGCCATCGGGTCGTCCAGGTGCCAGATGATCCGCGGCAGGTGGGTGAAGAACTCCTCCGCGCTGATCACGTAGGGGATCGACTTCACGCCGAGCGCGGCGGCGGTCTCCTGCGCCCGGTCGATCTCGCTGTAGCCCTCGCGCTCGAACCCGACCGTGAAGGTCAGCAGGTCCGGACGGTGCTCCGCGGCCAGCGCGCAGATCGCCGCCGAGTCGATGCCGCCGGACAGGAACGCGCCCAGCGGCGCGTCGCTGCGCAGGTGGACGGCGATCGAGTCGCGCATCACGGCCAGGATCGAGGCGGCCGTGCCCTGGCTCGGGGCCGGTGCGGGCCGCAGGTCGGCGCGCCAGTACCGGAACACGTCCACGCTGCCGCCAGGCCGCGCGATCATCGCGTGCCCGGGCGGGAGGACCCGGATCGGCGGAGTCAGTGCCTTCGGCGGCGGCACGTACTGGAAGGCGAGGTAGTGCCGGACCGCGTCCCGGTCCAGGGTGCCCAGCTCGCCCGGGCTGGCCAGGCACTTGCGTTCCGAGGAGAACCGCAGCAGCCGGCCGGGCCCGGCGGGGCCCTGGGCACCCGTCTCCGGCCCGGCTGCGGGGAATGGATGGTCGTGCGCTGACTGGCCCGGGGCTGGCTGGTCAGCGCCCGCCGCGTGACGGCCGTGCCGCCCCGGCCCGCCGGATGACGGCGGCGGCCCGGCAGGCGGGGCCACCGGGACGGGCGGCCCGGCCGCGTGCCGCCCGGCCGGCCGGGTGTCCCATGCGGAGCCGCCCGGGGAGTGCCCCCCGTTCATCCCGGACAGCGCAGCCTGGCCGTCCAGCCAGTCATGCTCCTGGGCCTCGTCCACGGTGTAGTAGAAGGGCTTGATGCCGAACTGGTCCCGGGCGCAGAACAGCTCCCGGGTCCACGTGTCCCAGATCGCGAACGCGAACATGCCGCGTAGCCGGTGCACCAC
The DNA here is from genome assembly GCA_025964635.1 of Actinomycetes bacterium. Taxonomy (GTDB): domain Bacteria; phylum Actinomycetota; class Actinomycetes; order Streptosporangiales; family Streptosporangiaceae; genus RYN-230. Next base: position 6,519 of record JAOPYP010000435.1, read on the forward strand.
ATCCTTGCCCAGCAGCGCGTACATCTCCAGCAGGACCTCGGAGTCCGAGGTGGTCCGCAGCGTCACCCCCTGCTGCCGCAGTTCCTGACCGAGCTCGACGTAGTTGTAGATCTCGCCGTTGTAGACCATCCAGTACCGGCCGTCGGCGGAGCGCATCGGCTGGTGCCCGCCCGGGGACAGGTCGATGATCGCCAGTCGCCGGAAACCCAGGGCGATGTCAGGGTCGGTATAGAACCCCTCGTCATCGGGCCCTCGGTGGGTGATCCGCTCGGTGGCGGCATGCACCCAGTCCTGGTCCGGATCTGCCTCCAGGGCCAGGGCCAGGCAGCCGACGATTCCGCACATCATGTCCCCAACGAGAGAGTTCTGGTGGTGAGCCGCTGGTGTCGGTCCTCTGCGCCCCGATCCTAAGGGGCGGACGCCGCCCGCGTGGGCCAGGCCACGCAGCCTGGCCGTCTGGCGGGCGCCCGCGGGGGGCTGGCGGGGCCCACATACCTCAGCAGGCTCACTGGCCACGCCAGACCGGAGGGCGCTTTTCGGCGAACGCGGCCGCGCCTTCCATGGCGTCGGCCGAGCCGAAAACCGGGCTGGTGATCTCGTTCTGCCGGGCGAACTGCTCGTCCGCAGGCCAGTCGGCGGACTCCACGACGACCCGCTTGGTGGCGGCCAGGGCGAGCGGCGCGTTCCGGCTGAGCCTGCGGGCCAGGTCGGTGGCCGCGGCCAGGGCCTGGCCAGCCGGCACCAGCCGGTTGATCAGGCCGGCCCGGTGCAGTTGCGGGGCCGGGATGCGGTCCCCGGTCAGCGCGACCTCCATGGCCAGGTGGTAGGGGATCCGGCGGGGCAGCCGGAGCAGGCCGCCGGCCGCGGCGACCAGGCCGCGGGTCACCTCTGGCAGGCCGAAGGCCGCTTCCTCGCTGGCCACGATGAGATCGCAGCTGAGCGCGACCTCAAACCCGCCGGCCAGCGCGTACCCCTCGACTGCGGCGATGACCGGCTTGACCGGCGGCCGCTCCACGATCCCGGCGAAGCCGCGCCCGCCCGCCATCGGGTTCTCCCCGGCCAGGAAGCCCTTCAGGTCCATCCCCGCGCAGAACGTGCCGCCCGCGCCCGTCAGCACGATGACCTGGACGTCCTGGCGTGCCTCCAGGTCATTCAGGGCGGCGGCCATCCCGGCGGCCACCGCGCCGTTCACGGCGTTCCGCGCGGCGGGCCGGTTGATCGTGACTACCGCGACCGGGCCGTCCACTTCACACAGCACCGCATCCGCGTTCACCGGACTGGTAGGACTGGTGCCCGGATTATCCTGTCCCGGGCCTTCCGCCGCCGCTCTTTCCGTATTGTCCGACACCGTGTCGTCTCCCTGATGGTCGTTATTTTTTCTCTATGGCCGACGGCTTTTATGCAGCTAGGCACCCCTGAGGGGCTCCGGGAGCAAGCCGGGCACCGTCCAGCGGCGGCTGAGATATACATGATTATCGGCATCAGGGGTAACGTGTTCGCCGTGGAGGGGTCCGCGACCCTCTCACGGGCCTTGCTGGCCCTGAGGGTCTGCCTGTATGCGTGCGGAGGGTTGGCCGCAGCGCTAGTTTTCGCTGTGCTCCTGGCCGGACGAGCGGCGGCGGACCAGACCCCCGGCTCCGCGCAGAATCCCGGCTCCGCAGGGACTACCTCCAGCGCGCTTACGGCAGGCCAGCCGGCCGGCGGTCCCGCATCCACGGTCAGTTCCGCGGTCGGTTCCGTAGTCGGTACCGCCGTGGGAGTTATGCCAGGCCAGGGCGGTAGCTCGGGGTCGGGCAGCAGTCCGGCGGCCGGGAGCCCAGCGGCCGGCAGCCCGGCCACCAGTGGCCAGGGCGCGATCACCCAGGGCCAGCCCTCAGGAGCACCGCAGGCGAACCAGCCGAACCCTGCGAGCCAGCCCGGTTCAGCCAGCCAGGCACCCGCTGCCAGCGCCGCCTCCTCTCAGGCCGCTCCTGCGGCCAGCGTCCCTGCGACCAGCAGTCCGGCGGCCAGCGTTCCTGCGGCCAACGTCCCCGCGGCCAGCAGTCCGGCGGCCAGCGTTCCTGCGGCCAGCGTTCCTGCGGCCAACGTCCCTGCGGCCAGCAGTCCGGCGGCCAGCGGTCCTGCGGCCAACGTCCCTGCCACCCGCAGTCCGGCGGCCAGCGTCCCGGCGGCCCGCGTTCCTGCGGCCAACGTCCCCGCACCGCCACCAGCTGGGTCCAGTGCGAGCGCGAACCAGGCTCCGGCCTCGGCAGCCACCAGTGCCGCGACGTCCACCGTCCGGGCCGCCACCCAGAACATCATGCCGGGCCAGGCCGGCGGCCAGGGCACCGGGGCAGCGCCCGCCACGGCGCCCAGCGGCAGCCCGAACCAGCCGCCGGGCTCCGCGGCCACCAGCGCCCTCGCCAGCGTTAGCGGCGCCGTCAGCGGCACCGTCCAGCGCGGCACCCAGGCGCAGGCCACCAGTCAGGGTCCAGCGCCGCAGGGACAGCCCGCCGGGTCACAGCCCAGCCGCCAGCCGAACCCGGGCGGCCCGGCCAGCGCCACCACGGCAATCCCAGCGGCCGCCAGCATCGTCACCAAGACCGTGGGCGGGACCACGGTGGCCGCGGCGCCTGCCACTGGCACCGCCGTCCAGGCTCCGCCGCGCCAGGCCACCCAGTCCCTGCTCAGCGCGCTCGCGCCGGGCAGCCAGTCCACTCTGGCCCGCCAGGCGGCCGGCATCACCGCGGCGGCGGCTCCGGCGGTCGCCGGCCCGGTCAGCCACGCCGCCGGCAGCGCACCGCCTGTCCTTCCCGCCGCCGGGTCCCCTGTCACCGGCCCCGTCCAGCAGGTCGCCCAGGCGGCAGTCAGCACCGTCCCGCCCTCGAACGGGTCGCGCCTCTCCAGCCAGCCCGCCACGGCGCTGTCCGGGCTCACCGGCGCCCTGACGAAGGTGACGAGCGCCGCCACCGGAAGCACCCGCCTCAGCGGCCCCGCCGGCAGCGTGAGCGCCACATCGGGCGGGCTCACCGGAACCATGGCCAGCGTGACCCGGACCGCGCTCCCCGCCGTCACGGGCACTCCGGCCGGGGCGACCGGAACCGTCC
>JAOPYP010000455.1 GCA_025964635.1 Actinomycetes bacterium
CGGCCAGCGCATCGCGGCGGCTGCTGACCCGGTCCAGCTCGCTGATGACCCGTCCGGTGGCGGCCTCAGCGGGGACGTCCTGGGCAGCCAGGGCAGCCGCGATCGTGGTGCTGACCTTGCCGGCGATCCGGGGCGAGCGTGCCTTGATGGTCCGCTCGATAGGGGACTGGCTGGCCCCGCGCAGCGCGGTCAGCGTCGGGTACTTCGCCAGCAGGTCCCGGACTCCGGCCTGGCCCAGCCGTTCTCCCACGGCCCGTTCCAGGACTGGGGCGATGCTGGTCAGCGCGTCACGCAGCCTGTTGGCCAGCCGGGTGGCGCCGGCGGCCAGGTCCATGTGCAACCACGGTGATGGGTCCGGTTGCCCGGCATGGTCGGGTAGGGCCAGGTCGGCGTGCCGCAGGCGGTGATCAGTCGATCGGCACCGCTGCCACCGGTGGTGTTCGGTAGGTGTGGAAGGACTCGACCGTCTTCAGCCCCACGCCTGGCCCTTGCGCGTCCGGCTAGGTCCAGTTGACAGGCTGCCCGCCCGGTGCCAAGAGCAGCCGCGTCTCCGCGTTGCACGATTTGATGCGGTTGCCGTCGGGCTCGTGCGCATAGGCAAAGCTTCCCGCGGGCGGGCAGGAGGCGTAGAGGGGCGGCTGGTCTGCTCATTGGCGTCGCCGGGCTCACCTTCCTGCTCAAGGCCGGTGGTGGCTTGTACTGGCTCATCCCCGCCGCGGTGGCGAGCCTGCTTGGCGGCGTGGTGAACGCATGGCTGTTCCTCGTCAAGGCGACCAGCTAGCCCTATTGAGCGCTTGCTAAGAAGGTCGTTGAGGAAGCGGTTAGAGCGCATCCCGCAACGATCGAGCACGCCCGAGGCCGGGAAGGCCAGTAGGCACACGGTTGGATCAGGCTGCGTGGAGCGCGCTGCGGAGGAGGCCGAAGGTGAAGTTGTGCGCAGGAGCCGGGCTTGTGCCGGGCACGACGGCGGCGCGCTGGCGGGTGACATGACAGCCCCGGGGCCGCGATCCGGGGCCGTCAGCGGGACTCCGGCCGCGCTCGCCCATGTGAACCGGGACACCGCCCGCCGGGTAGTGCCTCTGTTCCGCCCCTACAGGGCCCAGGTGGCCGCCGTTGTCGGGCTGATCGTGGTGACCTCGACGATTGGCATCATCAACCCGCTGCTGATCCAGGTGGTATTCAACAAGGCCCTGTTCGCCCCCGGCGGTCCGAACCTCCGGCTGCTCGTCATCCTGGTCGCCATCATGGCCATTATCCCGATCGTCAATGGCGCCATCGGCATCCTGCAGACCTACAAGACCACCCGGGTCGGGCAGCTAGTCATGCGGGACCTGCGCGACCGGCTCTACTCGCACCTGCAGACGCTGCCGCTCGCTTTCTTCACCGACACCAAGACCGGTGAGATTCAGTCCCGCCTGGCCAACGACGTGGGTGGTGTCCAGTCGGTGGTCACCACCACCGCCTCGACGATCCTGGCCAACGTCGTCATCTTCGTATCCACCATCGTCGCCATGTTCATCCTCAGCTGGCAGCTGACCATCGTGGCGGTCATTACCGTGCCGGTGTTCTTCTGGCTGACCAAAATGGTCGGCGAGCGGCGCCGCCAGGTGGCGCGCTCGACCCAGGAGTCGCTGGCGGCGATGAGCGCTCTCAGCGAGGAAACCCTGTCGGTGTCCGGGGTGCTGCTGGCCAAGGTGTTCGGCAACCAGGCGCGCGACGCCACCCGCTACCACGAGGAGAACCAGCGCCTGGCCGGCCTGGAAGTCCGCCAGCAGATGATCGGCCAAGGCTTCTACGCCATCGTGCAGTCGTTCCTGTCGATCACCCCGGCTGCGGTCTACCTGGTTGCCGGCCTGCTCCTCGCGCACGGCACGGCCATCTCCGCGGGCACCGTCGTCGCGTTCACCACGCTGCAGACCCGCCTGTACTTCCCGATCGGGCAGCTGCTGCAGGTCTCAGTGGAGCTGCGATCGTCCCTGGCCTTGTTCGACCGGGTCTTCGAGTACCTGGACGTGGTGCCCGACATCGTCGATGCCCCCGACGCCGTCGACTTCCCGGCGATCAGCAGTGGCAGCCGGGTGACCCTCAGAGAGGTCCACTTCCGCTACCCCGGCGCGCCGGTGGACGCGCTAGCGGGCGTCAACCTCAAAGCCGACCCCGGCCAGCTCGTGGCGCTGGTCGGGCCGAGCGGGGCCGGCAAGACCACCATCAGCTACCTGATCCCGCGGCTGTACGACGTCACCGGCGGCTCGGTCCAGATCGACGGCGTCGACGTCCGGCACGTCCGCCAGGCATCGCTGGCCGCCACCATCGGCTTCGTGACCCAGGAGAGCTACCTCTTCCACGACAGCATCCTGGCCAACATCCGTTACGGCCGTCCCGCCGCCTCCATGGCGGAGATCGGGGAAGCCGCCCGGGCGGCGTACATCCACGACCGGATCATGGAGTTCCCCGACGGCTACGACACGATCGTGGGCGAGCGAGGGTACCGCTTGTCCGGCGGCGAGAAACAGCGCCTAGCCATCGCACGGGTCCTGCTGCACGACCCGCGCATCCTGATCCTGGACGAGGCGACCTCCGCCCTCGACACGGCCAGCGAACGGGAAGTCCAGAAGGCCCTCGATGCCCTCATGGGGTCACGGACCACCATCGCGATCGCCCATCGCCTGTCCACCATCGTCAACGCCGACGTCATCAACGTCATCGACGCCGGGCGCGTGGTGGAATCCGGTACCCACCGCTCCCTGCTGCGCCAAGACGGCGTGTACGCGTCGCTATACCAGGAGCAGTTCGAGGGCGGCAAGGTCCAATGGCGGTGCCCCGACGGCGACATCATGGCCGACGGCACCATCCGGCATCGGCAAACACAGCCGGCGTAGCCATTGCTTGCACCGGTCACACGAGCACAATGGCCTAGTTCAGGGAGTCACCTTCGGACCTATCGGTGCGC